>NZ_CBDDFJ010000016.1:0-37887 GCF_965227005.1 Roseococcus sp. | reverse complement strand
CCGATGGCCCCCGAGAAGGCCACGTCCAGCGCCCCGCTGATGAGCTGCACCTGCATCTGCCCGGGATTGCCGCCGACCCATTGCAGGTCCAGCCCCTCGCGCGCCGTGGCCGGCAGGCCCTCGATGATCGGGCGCTGGATGGCGCCGGCATTGCCGATGGCGGTGTTGGCGATGCGGACGGTCTGCACCGCCGCGCGCGCCGGCCGCAGGCAGGGCGCCGCCAGCGCGAAACCGGCGGCGGCGAGAAGGGGGCGGCGGGGGAGGGACATGGAAAGGCTCCTGGAGGGATCTAGGTGAGGCGGGCCATGATCCGGCGGTGGATCTCGAAGACCGCGGAATCCTCGGGATCGCGCGGCCGGGGGATGTCCACGACGATCTCCTCGACGACGCGCGCCGGGCGGCCGCCCAGCACGATCACGCGATCGGCCAGGAAGGCGGCCTCCTGCGTGTTGTGGGTGACGAGCAGCCCGGTCGGCGGGTTCGCCTGCCACAGCTCCTGCAGCAGCAGGCGCAGGCGGCGGGCGGTCAGCGCATCGACGGCGCTGAAGGGCTCGTCGAGCAGGACGATCTCGGGGTCGATGGAAAAGGCGCGGGCCAGGGCCACGCGCTGCCGCTGCCCGCCCGAGAGGCCGAGCGGGAAGGCGGATTCGTAGCCGGCGAGGCCGACCTCCTCCAGCAATTCGCGGCCGCGCTCGGGCGGCAGGCCGACGGCCTCGGCGGCGAGCTCGACGTTGCGCGCCACCGTCAGCCAGTTCAGCAGGCGGGGCTGCTGGAAGACCATGCCGAGGCGGCGCTCGGCGCCGGCCTCGACGCGGCCGGTATCGGTCTCCTCCAGCCCGGCGGCCATGTGCAGCAGCGTCGTCTTGCCGATGCCGGAGGGGCCGACCAGGGCGAGCAGCTCGCCCGGTTCGATGCGCAGGTCGAAGTCGCGCAGGATGGTCGCCGCCGCGCGGTCGCCGAGGCCCGGATAGGTCTTGCCGACGCCCTCGAAGAGGATGGGAGAGGCGCTCATGGCCGCGCCTCCCGCCGCCAGCGCGTGAGCCGGTTCTCGAGCCCCTGCATGACGCCGAACTCGATGGCGGCCATCACCACCCAGAAGATCAGCGTCCAGGCCAGCACGCCCGCCACGTTCTGCGCGCTGAACTCGGAATTGAGCTGGTAGCCCACGCCGTCCGAGAGGCCGAAGAGCTCGACCAGCACGATCACCTTCCAGGCCAGCGAGAAGGCGAGCCGCACGCCGCCCAGCAGGAAGGGCACGATGGAGGGCAGCAGCACGTAGCGGATGCGCGCCCAGCGCGAGAAGCGGAAGACCTGCGCCATCTCGGTCAGCTCCGCATCCACGGCGCGCAGGCCTTGCGAGATCGTCACCAGCAGCGGCGGCGCGATGCCGAGGATGATGGAGACGACCGGCGTCGCCAGCCCCACGCCGAACCAGATGACGCAGAGCAGCGCCCAGACCAGGCCGGGCACGGTGAGGCCCAGCACCACGGCGGGCTGGATAAAGGAATTGAACAGCTTGCTGCGCGCGGCGGCCAAGCCGAGCAGCACCGCGACCGCGAAGCCCGCCACCCCGCCCAGCGAGATGCGCCAGAGGGTGATCCCCACCTGCTCCAGCGCCATGCCGCCGACGAGCAGGCGCGTGACCTCCGACCAGACCTCCGCGAGGTCGGGCACCTGCGGGCTCTGCTTGGTTCTGGCCAGCAGCTCCCAGGCCACGGCCATGGTCACGCAAAAGAGGAGGCCGGGCAGGATCCGGCGCAGCCGCGCCGGCCATTCCCGGCGAGGGCGGGGCCGCGCCTCCTGCCGCGCAGGCGCGGGCAGGGCGACGGTGTCGGTCGCGCTCATCTTGTGTTCCTTTCGATCGCCTTGCGGCGCGTCATGCCGGCGGGAGCGGCGTCTCGACGTAGAGCTTGCGGGACGGCGGCGCGGGCACGAGGCCGAGGCGATGCGCGACCTCGATCTGCCGGTCGATGGAGGCGAAGACGGCCTCGTTCCACACCGTGCCGTAAACGTCGGCGAGGCGGGTGGGCAGCAGCTCGATGGCGGCGCGCTCGTTCTCGCGGATGCCGTAGGCGGCGTGGTTCTCGGCCAGGCGCTGCGGCTCGCTGCGGGTGAGGCGGTTGGCGGCGGCGAAGATGCGGGCCAGCCGCGTGGCCAGCTCGCGATTCTGCTCCACCCAGCTGCGCTGCGCCGCGAGGCCGACCAGGAAGGGCAGCTCCGTCTCGCCCGTGCCCTGCCGCCAGATGTCGGCGACGCGGCCGATCTCGCGCGCGCCCTGGCCGATCAGCCGCGTGGCCGTCGGCTCCAGGGTCAGGATGCCCTCCACGTCCCCGCGCTCGAACAGCGCCTGGTTGGCGGCGGGCGGGCCGAAGACGATGCTCATCTCGCGCCGGATATCGAGGCCGCCGACGGCCGAGGCGATGCGCGCGGCCTTGAAGGTCTCGCTCGTCTCGGCGGTGGAGGCGATGCGCTTGCCGATCAGATCCTCGGGCTTCCGGTAGGGGCTGTCGGCGCGCACCAGCCAGCGGCCGTGATTGTTCAGCCCGGGGCCGAAGACCACGATATCCGCCCCGCGCGCGGCGATCTCGACGAGGCCGAGCGCGCCATAGACGCTGACGTCGAGCGTGCCGGCCAGCAGCTGCACCTGCATCTGGCCGGGATTGGCGCCGACCCACTGGATGTCGACGCCGCCCAGGACTTCCGGCGGCAGCGAGGCGATCAGCGGCCGCCAGATGGCGCCCGCGCTGCCCGCGCCGGGCAGGGTGACGCGCACCGCCGCCGGGGCGGCGCCGCGCGCGAGGGCGGGCGCGGCGAGAAGGCCGGCGCCGAGCGCGAGTGCCTGCCGGCGGGTCGGGTGAAACTCAGGAAACGACAAGGCTGGCATGGGTGTTCTTGCCCTCGGAATAGCCCCGGTCGTGCATCCAGTTATAGGCGGGCGCGAAGAGCCCTTCCTCGTAGCGCTGGGCGTGCCGGTAGCGGATGAAGTGGCCGTAGTTCTGCGCGAGCTCCCCGGGCGTCAGGGCGCCCGCGGTCGCGTCGGTCAGGTGATGGGCGTAGGCGCCGAAATCGGCGTTGATGAGATCCACCGCCTGGTCGAGCACGCTGAAGAAGCTCTCGCGCTGCGCCTCGGTCAGCTGCGGCGAGACGACCTCGGCGCCGCGATAGAAGGAGAGCGCCACGATATGCGCGCCCTGCTTCAGGCCCAGCGAGATCCAGGGCTCCATGACCGCCGCGGCGCGCACCACGCCCTCGCGGAGCTTCTTCAGCCGGGTCTCCGGCGCGCCGATATGCTCGAGCTTCACGGCGCCCTTGCCGATGGCGCCCTCGATCGTCTGCACCGTCACGAAATGCGAGCCGGTGAACTCGTTCACGCCGATGGGCACGCCCGCGAGGTCGCGCGGCGTCTGGATCGCGGGATCGAAGGCGAGGATGGCCTGGGCCGCGATGGCCGGGCGCAGCGCGGCGATCCGCCCCTCGCCGGTGCCGCGCTCCAGACGGTCGATACCGCCCCATTCGCAGACGTTGTAGGCGTCGGCCTTGCGGTCCTCGAAGAGCGATTCCTTCTGGCGCTTCAGCACGTCGCGCTCGCCCGTGTCGTGGTCGGAATAGCTGGCGACCAGGCGGACATCGAGGCCGGCGGCGGCGAAGAGGCGCTTCTCCAGCGCCACGAGGATCGGCAGGTCGAAGACGGGCGGGTTGGGCGAGATGCGGATGACGGGGGGCGAAGCGGACATGCGGCTCTCCTTCGAGATCGATCACTGCAGGAGAGGCGTGGCGCCATCCTGCGGCGCACCATGGGTAAATCTCTTAAAAACATAAAACAACAGTGAAATTGTATATTTACATAATTATATCGCATATCTGCCGTGCGCGGCTCGGGATGCGTGCGCTCCCGCACGCTCAGTAGATGAACCAGAGGGCCATCGCTTCCTCGTCCGACAGGCTCGCGCGCGGGGGGAAGGCGATCGTCAGGACGACCGCCACGGCGCAGGCCCAGAGCAGCGCGAGAAGGGCGCCCGCGAGGTCTGGGTAGGTCGGGTCGATGAAATCCATGCTCAGTTCCTCGGCAGGGGGAGTCGGATGCGATGGGCGCGGTGCGCTTCTCGACGAAGTCGCGGAGAGCGCCGCTGCGCCTCCTGCGCCAGCACCGGCGAGGGGCAGGGGCGCTGGCGAGGAGGGCGCGGCGTCGCATGGTCAGTCCCGCACGAAGGTGACGGGGTCGCTGTATTCGAAGGGCTTGAGCCCGCCGATCAGCGCGCGCGGCCCGGCGAGGCGGTCCTTCACCGTGCGCCATTCGCCGCCGATCAGCGCCGTGATTCGATCGCCGGGCGTATAGGGCTGCCACTCCCCGACCGCCTGGCTCGCGGGCCGGCCGGTGCGGGCGAAGCTGCCCCAGATCTCGCCGATCCGGTCGCGGACCTGCGGCGCCCGCGGATCGCCGGCCACCAGGGGAGCGGCGGCCTCCAGCGTGCCGAAGATGAAGGGCACCTCGCCCGTATGCGGCGATCCCAGCGCGCCCTGCCGGGCTGGCGAGGCCCAGTCGAACTCGTAGGAATAGACCGGCGCGCCGCCGGCCGCCGCCTGGCGATCCGCGACCAGCGCGGTGGGCAGGCGGTAGAAGTGATCGCTGGTGATCCGGATCAGCAATTCGCTCGGCGTGACGTCCGGATGCAGCTGCCGGTAGCCCTCGATGACGCGGTCCGTCGCGGCATCGTCCAGGCGAAGGAAGCGCTGGATGCGGGCCCGCGCGCGGGCGGCGTCGAGCGCGAAATTGCCGGGATCGCCGGCGAGGAAGAAGGTCGCCTCCGTCGCCGCCCAGCCGATCAGCACGGGGATGCCGCGCGCGCTGGCCGTCGCCACGGGATCGTAGGGATGCTGAGGGAAGACCTGGCCGTCGAGCACGGGGCGGAACTCCGTGGCGCCCACCTTGGCCAGGGCGGCGAGCAGGCGATCGACGGGGGCCTCGCGCAGCCGGCCGGCGTCGCGCGCCGTCAGGCCGAATTCCTGCAGCACGGCATGGGCCGAGCGCGCCGCCACCTCCGGCGGAGCGAGGCGCCAGGCGCCCGAGGCGCTCTGGATCGCCGCGCGATGGAACAGGCCGGCCGCCGTGGGCGCCGCCAGCAGCGCCGCGACCTTCGCCGCGCCGCCGGACTGCCCGAAGATGGTGACGTTGCCGGGATCGCCGCCGAAGGCCGCGATATTGTCGCGCACCCAGCGCAGCGCGGCGATCTGGTCCAGCACCTGCAGATTGCCGGATTCCGGCGAAAGCTGGTCGGGATGCTCGCCGGTGAAGAAGGAGCCGAAGAGGTTCAGCCGGTTGTTGATCGAGACCACCACGACGTCCTGCGTCCTGGCGAGATACGAGCCGTCGAAGCCCGGGGCGGAGCTGGTGCCGATGGAGAAGCCGCCGCCGTGCAGCCAGAGCAGCACCGGCCGCCGCCCCTGGCCCGTGGCGGGGGTGTAGAGCGAGAGCGTCAGCGCGTCCTCGCTCTGCGGCAGGTTGGCCCAGTACCAGGCGAATTCGGCCGGGCTCTCGGACCAGATCTGCGGCGCGTTGGGGCCGAAGGTGGTCGCCTCGCGCACGCCGGCCCAATTCGGCGCTGGTTGCGGTGGGCGGAAGCGGTTGGCGCCGGCCGTGGTGGCGCCATAGGGGATGCCCTTGAAGACGGAGACGCCGCCGGACACCGCGCCGCGCAACCGGCCCGAGGCGGTCTCCACCACCGGCGCGGCGGCGTGCTGCGCGGCGGCGGGGAGCGCGAGCCAGGGCAGGGCCAGCCCGCCCAGCAGGCCGCGTCGATGGAGGGCCGTGCCCGCCGGGGGCTCGGGGAGATGATCGGTCATGTCTTCATTCCTTGCGTGTGACGGGGTGAGGGCGGTCGGTCAGGCCTTCCGAAGGTTCCAGAAGACCGGGTAGCCGCCGCCGAGAATGTCGGTGACGTTGCGGCGATGGGCGGTGCGGTTCAGCACCTGGCCGAGCGGGACGTAGGGAAGGTCATGCAGCGCCTGCCGCTGCAGATCGCCCGCGAGGCGGCGTTGCTCGGCCTCGTCCGCCGCCAGCAGCCATTCGTCGCGGAGCGCCTCGATGCGGGGGGAATCCGGCCAGCCGGTGCGGCCGGTCGCGCCATTGCCGCGGAGATACTGGTGCACCCCGGGGTTGAGCTGGTCCGCGCCCGCCCAGGTCGTGTGGAAGAAGCTCCAGCCGCCCTGGTCCATGGGATCGCGCTTGGCGAGCCGCTGCTGTGTGGTGCCCCAGTCCTGCGCCTGGAAGTCCACGTTGAAGCCGATGCGGCGCAGGAGGTCGGCGCCGATCTCGCCCTCGGCCTTGAGCACCGCGAGGTCGGTGGGCACGAGGACCGCCGTGCGCTCGCCGCGATAGCCCGCCGCCTCCAGCGCGCGTCGGGCCTTGTCGAGATCGCGCGGCCCGGTCAGCGGCTCGAGGCCGGCCTTGTTGGCGAGCGGCGTACCCGGAGGAAAGACGCCGACGCCGGTGCGCCAGTAATCCGGGTTCTCGCCGGCCGCGGCCATCACGTAGTCCGCCTGGCTCAGCGCCGGCAGGATGGCGCGGCGGATGGCCGGATTGTCGAAGGGCGGCTGGAGCTGGTTGAAGCGCAGCACCAGGATGGAGCCCGTCGGGTCCAGCACGGTGACGTTGACGTTGCGGTTGCGCCCGAGCAGCGGCAGCAGGTCGAAGCCCGGCGCCTCCCACCAATCCACCTCGCCCCGCTGCAAGGCGGCCGCGGCAGTGGAGGCATCGGGCAGCACCTGCCATTCGACGCGGTCGATCAGAGCGCGCTTGGGGCCGGCCAGGAAATCCGGCGTGCCTTCCTCGCGCGGGCGGTAGCGCTCGTTGCGCTCGTAGACGAGGTGCGCGCCGGGCACGCGCTCGGCCGTGTTGAAGCGGAAGGGGCCGGAGCCCACGAGTTCGCTGATCTGGCGATAGGGATCGGTGCTGGCGATGCGCTCCGGCATGATGAAGGCCTGGGGCGAGCCCGGCTTGCCCAGCGCGTAGCTGAGCAGCGGGAAGGGCCGCTTCAACCGGAAGCGAAGCGTGCGGTCGTCGGGCGCGGAGAGCTCGTCGGTGGCGGCGAGCAGCGCGTCGCCGAAGGAATCGCGCGCGGCCCAGCGGCGGATGCTGGCGACGGCGTCGCGCGCCAGGACCTTCTCGCCGTCATGCCAGAACAGGCCGTCGCGCAGCCGGATGGTCCAGCGGCGGCCCTCCTCCTCGACGAGATGGCCCTCGGCCATCTGCGGCTGCACGCGGAACTGGCTGTCGAGTGCATAGAGCGTGTCGAAGATCAGCGCGGCGTGGTTCCGGGTGACATAGGCGCCGGTCCAGATCGGATCGAGCACGCCGACATCGGATTGCGGGACGAAGCGCAGGACGCGGCTGTCGCGCGGCTGGGCGAGGGCCGGTGCCGCCACCGCGGTGGCGGCGGCGAGCAGCAGGGAACGGCGGGTGGCCATGAGTCGTCCTTCGCGGGCCAGGACGGGCCTGGCCGCATCTACGGGATCGGAAAGGGAGGAAGGCGGGCGGCGCTCAGGCGCCGGCGCGACATCGCGGCGCGGCAGCCTGAAGGGCTGGTGGGGAGGCCTTGGCGTACGGGGCCGGAGGACGCTTGCTCACCGGGAAAGAATAACAACCAAATAAAATTGTTCAATAAGATTTATGCGAAATTTTTAGGTGATAAACCGATGCGATCTAGCCGTCCCACCGCCAGCGCAGGGTGAGCGCCGCGGTGGCCAGCGTCACGCCGCCGAAGATCCAGCCCGACAGCGCCGCCGCCATGGTGCCTGAAAGCAGGACACCGACGGTGCAACCCAGGCCCAGCATGGCGCCCCAGCCCAGCAGGATCCCGCCGATCAGCGTGCGGCCCTGAACGCGCCAGCCCGGCCAGGCAAAGGCGATCTGCCCCGCGAGGCCCGCGCCCACCAGCGCTGCGAGGACCATCCCACCCACAAAGACCGCATTGCCCAGGATCGCGTCCGGCGCCGTGCCGCAACCCGCAAAAGCGTCGAGGCCGGGCAGGCGCGACGGCAGCAGCCCCAGCCCGTCGCCGATCGCGCGCGCGCCGCCGCCGATCGCGGCCGTCACGCCCAGAGGCTCGGTGCGCAGATAGGCCACCGCGCCGATGGCGCCGACGGCGAGGCCGCCCGCCCAGGCGGGCCAGCGCCGGCGGAAGACGCGGCGCAGCACCTCGGCGGGGTCGAGCCGGCCGGCATCCGCCTCACGGGCGGGCAGGCGGGCGAGCAGCGGCAGGGCCAGCAGGCCCAGGACGGCGAGGCTCGCCGCGATGCTGCCGGCATAGCCGAGGTGGTGCGGCAGCCAGACGACGGGTGCGTCGCGGATGCCCGCCTCGTAGAGCGCGGGCCAGCTCGCGAAGCCCGCGAGGAAGCCGAGCGCCGTGCCGACCAGCGCGACCGGTGCGCGCAGCGAGCCCTCGCCCAGCCGGTAGAGATGGCCGGAGACGCAGGAGCCGGAGAGCGTCATCCCCAGGCCGAAGGCGATGCCGGCCAGCACAAGCACCCAGGAGACCGGGCCGATATGCGCGTCCGGCGGCAAGGCCGGCGCGGCCGGGTTGGGCAGCCAGGCGCCGAAGACGATGCCATAGCCCAGCGTCCCCACCGCCAGCGCGGCGAGGATGCCGAGCAGCCCGCGCGGATCGCCGTTCCGCACGGCGTCGCGGAGGATGCAGAGGAAGCAGAGCCGGCTGCGCTGCAAGGCGAGGCCGAAGCCCGCGCCCAGGAGGAGCGCCATCACCAGCGCGCGGTCGCCCGCGACGGCGAGGCCCAGAACGGAAAGGGCGGCGACTCCCATCGCCGCCCCGAACCAACCGATCATCGATCCGGTGCCGTCAGGTGGCGCCCCAGACGGTGCCGGCGGGATTGTCGATCGGCACGCCCACCGAATTGCCGTACTCGGTCCAGGAGCCGTCGTATTGCCGCACGTTCTGGTAGCCGAGGATGCGCTTCAGGGCGAACCAGGTGTGGCTGCTGCGCTCGCCGATGCGGCAATAGACGATGATCGGCTTGCTGCCGTCGATGCCCGCCGCCGCGTAGAGGGCGCGCAGCTCCTCCACGCTCTTGAAGGTGCCGTCAGGACGCACCGCCTGGCCCCAGGGCACGTTGACGGCACCGGGGATGTGTCCCGCGCGGATCGCCAGCTCCTGGAAGCCCGGCGGGGCGAAGATGCGGCCGGAATATTCGTCGGCGCTGCGGATATCGACCAGCTTGGTCTCGGCCGCGCGGCTCTGCGCGATCGGCACCACGTCGGCGAGGCGGGCGCGGAGCGCGAGGTTGGGCTGTGCCGGCAGTTCGAGCGTGGTGGCCGTCTGCGTGACGGGGCGCGTCGAGACCTGCTTGCCCTCGGCCTCCCACTTGCGGCGGCCACCGTCGAGCAGGCGGACGTCGCGCACGCCATGGATCTCGAGCACCCAGGCGCCCCAGGCGGCGAACCAGTTGTTGTTGTCGCCGTAGAGCACGACCGTGCTGTCCTCGCTGACGCCGGCGCGGCGCAGCAGGGCCTGGATCTGCTCGCGGCTGGCGATGTCGCGGCGAACGGTGTCCACGAGGTCGCGATGCCAGGAGACGTTGGTCGCGCCCGGCACGTGGCCGCGCTCGAAGAGGCCGGGATTCACGCTGACCTCGATGATGCGGACCTTGGGGTCGCGGAGGTTGGCGGCGAGCCAGTCGGTGGAGACGAGGGCCTGGCCCGCGCCCGAGGGCGCCTGGGCGAAGGCGTCGCGGGCCGAGGCGGCGAGGGCGATGCCGCCGGCAAGGGCGGCAAGCCCGCGGCGGGAGGCGAGGGGCAACGTCATATTCTTGATTCCGTGTGATGACCCGGCGAAGGGGATGGGTGGACGAGCTTCATGTCCTCAGGCGAGCAGGCCACGACATCGTCCGTCTTCGGTGCGCGGAAACCGGATCAAGCTTCCCTCCAGACACATTTCCTGTAGATGAGATATGCGCAATCTATCAGTTTGAAAAGTGTTTTTTGATTTCATTATTATATATCGTGGAATTATCGCTCGTCCTGCGTGTCTGGTTCGGCCCGGAGATGACCGAGGGATTTAGGCAGGCCCTCCAGATTCCGCAAATTCTCGAGGCATATTAAACAAATTATAATAGTTAAATTGACAAACAACGATCATTGAGTCGTTGATGTGGCTTCGGCGCGTCGCCGGCGAGAAGGGCCTGATGATCGCAATGCCTGTGCAGCCTCGTTCCACGCGTAGCAGGCGCCGATGTCGTGCGGCCTCGTCGCCTGTCCCGCCCTGATCCGGCCCGCTTCGACGGTCCGGCACGCTGCCCTCCCGGAGAGCCCTCATGCCGCTTCCACGCCGGCCCCTTCTCGCGCTTCCCGCGCTTCTCGCCACGCCCAGCGCTCGTGCCGCCGCCTTTCCCGATCGTCCGCTCCGCTACGTCGTCCCCTTCCAGGCCGGCGCGCTGAACGACCTCCTCGCGCGCCACGTCGCGCGAAACCTAGCCCCTCGCCTCGGCCAGCCGGTCGTGGTGGAGAATCGCGCCGGCGCCGGCGGCGCGCTGGGCACGCAATACGTCGCCCAGCAGCCGGCCGACGGCTACACGCTGCTCAACAGCACCAGCGGCGTGCTCTGCATCGTCCCGCACCTCCTCAACGCGCCCTTCGATCCCTTCCGTGATTTCACGCCGGTCGGCTTCCCGGGCGAGGGCTACACGGTCCTCGCGGTGCATCCCTCGCTGCCGGTGAATTCGCTGCCCGAGCTGGTGGCCTATGCGCGCGCCAATCCGGGCAAGCTCAACTTCGGCTCCGCCGGCAACGGCTCCTTCGGCCATATCCAGGGCGAGTTGCTCAAGCAGCTCGCCGAGATCGACGCGGTGCACGTGCCCTTCCCGGGCAGCTCCGGCGCGCTCAACAGCACCATCGCCGGCGATACCCAATTCATCTTCGACTCCTACGCGCTGCAGCACGCCCAGACCGGCCGGCTGCGCGCCATCGCCATCACGGGCCCCGGCCGCTGGAGCGAGGCGCCCGACCTGCCGAACGTGAAGGAGGTCGGCCTCGCCAATTGGCCGGTGAATCCGTGGTGGGCGATCCTGGTCAAGGCCGGCGCGCCGCCCGAGGTCGTGGCCACGCTCAACCGCCATCTCAACGAAGCCTTCGAGGATCCGGCGCTGCTGGAGGGGCTCACCAAGGGCCTCGGTCTCAGGCCGGAGCGGCTGAGTCCCGAGCAGATCCTCGATCGCATACGCCACGACCACGCCGTCTACGGCGATCTCGTCCGCCGCATCGGCCTTTCCGCCCGTTCCTGAAGCCAAGGATGAACGACATGACCGAGCACAAGCCGCACGGCGAGGGCACCTCCTATCTGCGCATCAGGGAGCCGCAGCGCGTCACGCCCGAGCTTGCCGAACTCCAGGCCGAGGAGAAGGCCCGCAAGGGCTTCGTCCGCCACGGGCTCACCCTGCCTTTCCGCCCCGAGCATCTCGTCGCCAGCCAGCGCCTGGTGAACCTGCTGGTGCGCAGCCCGAACGGCCTGCTGCCCTTCCGCGAGCGGGAGATCCTGGCGGTCGTCGTCAGCTCCGAGAACCGCTGCGACGTCTGCACCATTCAGCACGCCACCGCGCTGGAGAAGACCGGCGCCTCGAAGGAGCTGGTGGACGTGCTCGCGGTCAACTGGCGTCGCGCACCGCTCAGCCAGCGGGAGCGCGCCCTGGCCGAGTTCGCCACGAAGCTGACGCGCCACCCGCAGGATGCCGACGAGAGCTATATCGACGGTCTCCGCGCCGCCGGACTCAGCGAGGAGGAGATCGTGGAGGCCGCGCAGATCGTCGGCGTCTTCAACTTCACCAACCGGGTCACGGGCGTGCTCGGCACGCGGCTGAATCCGGAGGCGCATGCCGCCTATCGCGCGGGCTGACGCTCCCTATTCGACGGTGATGGCGGCCTGCTCGTGGAGGGCCGCCCGCTGGCGGATCTCGCGGCCAGGATGATCGCCGAGGTCGGCGCGGCTTCCGGCGATCGGGGCCACGTCCACCCTCTCGAAGCCGGCCCGCAGTCCCGGGTCGTCCCCGGACGCACGGACATCTCTTCAAGGAATTCGCCTCATGCATAGAAGGTCATTCACCGCCGCCGCCCTCGGTCTCGTCGCTCTCGCCGCGGAGCTCGATCGCTGGGGCCGGCTGATCGGCGGCGCGCAGCCGCAGGCCGGCGCATGAGCCCGGTCTTCTCCCGCCGGGCGCTGGGTGCGGCGGGCCTGGCCGCGCTGCCGGTCACGCGCCTTCGGGCGGAGCAATATCCGGCGAGGCCCGTCACCTATGTCGTGCCCTATGAGCCCGGCGGCACGAACGACGCGGTGGGCCGCATCTTCGCACGGCAGCTCACGCAGCGCCTGGGCCAGAACGTGGTGGTGGAGAATCGCAGCGGTGCCGGCGGCACCATCGCCGCCACCTATGTCGCGCGGGCGCGGCCGGACGGCACCCTGCTGCTGAACGCCTCCAGCGCCAATCTGACCTCCGCGCCGCAGCTGCTGCGCGCGCCCTACGATCCCGAGGCGGACCTGCTGCCCGTCGGCTTCCTCGGACACTATCGCTATATCCTGGCGGTGGATCCGCGCCTGCCGATCCACAGCTTCCCGGATTTCCTGGAGTATGCGCGGCGGCATCCCGGCCGACTGAACTACGGCACGGCCGGCGTGGGCACCGGCAGCCATCTGGCCGGTGAGTACCTGCGGCTGCGGACCGGGATCGACATCACCCACGTGCCCTATCGCGGCAGTGGGCAGGTGCTCTCGGCCGCCGTGGCGGGCGACGTGCAGTTCGTGATGGACGCGCTGGCCATCGGCCATGTCCAGGCGGGGCGGCTGCGCGCCATCGCCTTCTGGGGCGCCAGCGCCGCGGAGGACCTGCCGGGCGTGCCGCATATCCGCGAGGTGGGCCTGCCCGACTGGAACCTGACGCAGTTCTTCGTGGCCGTCGCCCCGGCAGGCACGCCGGAGCCGGTGGTCCGGACGCTGCATGCCGCGATCGCCGAGGCGTCACGCGCCCCGGAGACCGTCGCGGCGCTGAAGGCCCTGGGCGTGGAGGCGCAGCCGCTCTCGCTGGCGGAAACGGCGGCGCTGCTCCGGCAGGAGACGGCGGTGAATCGGGAGGTGATCCAGGCCGCCGGCATCCGCGTCAGTTGAGGGGCCTGCGCCTCAGCGGTGGGCCGAGGCTGCCTCCGGGTTGGGCGTCACGCCGATGGCGCTGTTGATGCGGTTGCTGAAGTTGAAATAGGCCGCGACCGCCGCCGCATCGAGGATGGCGAACTCCGTCAGCCCGGCCTGGCGCAACACGTCCAGGTCTTCCGGGTCGATCTCGCCGGGGCGGCGCGTGATCTTCAGCGCGTAGTCGGCCAGCGCCCGCTCGCGCGCGGACAGGCCGGCATGGCGGTAGTTCACGATCAGGCGGTCGACCAGCACCGGATCTCCGGTGATCTCGCGCAGCGCGGCGGCATGGCCGAAAACACAGGCCTCGCAGCGGTTCTCGCTGCTGACGACGAGCGCGATGAGCTCGCGCTCGCGGCGGGAGAGCGCGCTGTCCGGATCCTGCGTGGCCGCGCGGCTCAGGGCGTCCTGTCCGAGCACGAGATTGGGGCGGTGCAGGACCGCGAGCTGCCCGTTGCGGATGTAGCCGAGCTTCTCCTTGGTCCGGTCCAGCACGGCCTGGACCTCGGCCGGGGCCTTCGGCGGCGTACCGAGGGCCAGCCAGGAGATGGCGGGAGTGGGCGTCTCGGGATGGGGGCGGTTGGACATGGCGGGTTCCTCTGCGGGCTTGGGCGCGGCCTCGTTCCGGGGGCAGCGGTGTATCGGGTGTCTCTCGGCTGGATGGCGCGGATCGCCGCGTCTCTGACGTTCGCGGATGTATCGAAGTCCGGCTCGCCCGAATCCCCCTGAGTGCGCGGGAGATTCTGGGATCTGGCGGCGAGGAACGCCAGCATCGCTGGAGATAAGGTCGCTATGTCCTGAATATCAATCGACCTGCTCGATACGGCCGGGCGGCCGCTCCCGGCAGCTAAAGCGCCTTCACATCGGCATGGACTTCGTCCAGCGTCTTCCGCAGGCGCCGCGCGAGTTCGCGGATCTCTTCGGCCGTGATGATCAGCGGTGGCGAAAAGGCGATGCGGTTGCCCACGATCCGCAGGATCAGCCCGTTGCGCCGCGCCGCCGCATCCAGCCGGCCGCCGAGGCCGACTGAGGCCGGCCAGTCCGTCCGGCTTTCCTTGTCCTTCACGATCTCGATGCCGCCGATCAGCCCGCAGCCCGTGAAGTTGCCGACCATCGGATGGTCGCAGAGCGCGCCGATCTCCTTGAGGAAGACCGGCTCCACCGACTTAACCTGGTCGATGAGCTGCATCTCCTCGTAGATCTTCAGCGTCTCCAGCGCAACCGCCGCGCAGACCGGATGGCCGGCATAGGTATAGCCGTGGATGAAGGCGCCGTACCTGTCGCTCTGCAGCAGCAGCGACTGGAAGATACGGTCGTTGATCAGTACCGCCGAGATGGGCTGCATCGCGGCCGAGAGCGCCTTGGCGCAGCTGATGAGGTCCGGCTCGATGCCATAGGTCTCGCAGCCCCACATCGTGCCGGTGCGCCCGAAGCCGCAGATCACCTCATCGGCCACGAAGAGCACGTCATACTTGCGCAGGACGGCCTGGACCTTCTCGAAATACCCGGCCGGCGGGGGAAGCGCGCCCGCGCCGCCCTGCACCGGATCGGCCCAGAAGGCCGCGACCGTCTCCGGGCCTTCCTCGAGGATCGTCTGCTCGAGCTTGTCGGCCAGGCGCTGCGAGAATTCCTTCTCCGTCTCGCCGGGCAGGCCGAAGCGGTAGAAGTTCGGGCAGTCGGTGTAGAGGAAGCCGTCGAAGGGCAGGCCGAAGCCGCTGTGGTAGTCGGGCTTGGCGGTCAGGCTGATCGTGGCGCAGGTGGAGCCGTGATAGCTGCCGGAGCGCGAGATGATCTTGCGCTTCTCCGGCTTGCCCTGGGCCTGCCAGTGGTACCAGACGAGCTTGATGGCGGTGTCGTTCGCCTCCGAGCCCGAGCATTGCAGCAGCACCTTGGACATCGGCACGGGCGCGATGGAGAGCAGCTTCTCCGAGAGATCGATGGCCGGGCCGTGCGAGGCATGGCGGAAGATCTGGTAGTAGCCCAGCGTCTTCATCGCCTCGTAGGCGACCTTGGCGAGGCGTTCATTGGCGTAGCCGAGCGAGGCGCACCACAGGCCGGCGCCCGCATCGAGGAAGGAATTGCCCGCGTCGTCGTTGATGTAGACGCCATCGGCATGCGTCATGATGGTCGGACCGACGTCCAGATGCTTGCGAGCGTTCGTCTGCGGATGCAGGACCGATGCGATGTCGCGGGCATGCGGGCTGTTGGCGGAGAAATGCGTCATCGAGCCTATTTCCTCTACGCACCCGTCGCGGAAGCCGGTGCCTGGCCGGGCGAGGATAGGCCTTCGGAATCGCGCGTCGAAAGTGCCGCTTGGAGAGACGTGCATCTCCTGTGGAGATGGCTTGGCATGGCGAACGGAGATGTTCGCGTTCCCAACGGCGACATCACAATCCGGGCCGGATGGATAAGCTGACGACCCGAACTGGCTGAGCGGGGATATCGGCATTGATCGTTGAGAGATTATCGGCCGGGCTGGTGACGCTGGGCCTTCTGGCAGGCCCGGCCTGGGCGCAGGATCTTCGCGTCGGCATCGGCCATTACACGACCTCCGCCGATCCGCATTTCTACAACAACTCGCCGAATAACGCTTACGCTGCGCATATCTACGACAGGCTGATCGACCGCAGCGCCACCGTCGAACCCATCCCCGGGCTTGCCACGAGCTGGCGGCCCGTCACCAGCATTCTCTGGGAGCTCAAGCTCCGCGAGGGCGTCACCTGGCATGATGGCCGTCCTTTCACCGCGGATGACGTCGCCTTCTCCTTCACTCGCGCCCGCGACGTGCCCAACAGCACGGGCGGCTTCCGTGGGTTCCTGCGCATGATCGAGCGGGTCGAGGTGGTCGATCCGCTCACCATCCATTTTCATCTCACCCAGGCGCATCCCCTGCTGCCGCGCGACCTGACGAACATCGCCATCGTCTCGCGCCATGCCGGCGAGGGCGCGACGACGGCCGACTACAATGCCGGGACGGCGGCGATCGGCACCGGGCCCTATCGCTTCCGCGGCTACCAGAGCGCCTCGCGCTACGAGTTCACGCGCAACGACGGCTATTGGGGCGGCACCCCGGCCTGGCGCAACGTCACCTTCCGCGCCATCACCAGCGACCCCGCCCGTAGCGCGGCGCTCCTCGCCGGCGATGTCGACGTGATCGATAAGGTGCCGACCAGCGACATTGCCCGGCTGCGGCGCGATCCACGTATCGGCGTCGCCGAGATCCAGGGCCTGCGCGTGATCTACCTGCAGAGCGACATGTCGCGCACGGGGGAGGTGCCCTTCGTCACGGACAATGCCGGCACGCCCTTGCCGCGCAATCCCTTCCTCGATCTGCGCGTGCGCCGGGCGCTCTCACTCGCGATCGACCGGCAGGCGCTGGCGGACCGCGTGATGGAGGGCACCGCGCAGCCCAACGGCCAATGGTTGCCTCCCGGCACCTTCGGCTACAATCCCGAAGTGGCGGCGCCCCGGCCCGATCCGGAAGGTGCCCGCCGCCTGCTCGCCGAGGCCGGTTTTCCCCAGGGCTTCCGCCTGACCTTCCACACCCCCAACGACCGCTATCCGAACGACGCGCGCGTCGCCCAGGCCGTGGCGCAGATGTGGACGCGAGTGGGCATCGGCACGACGGTCGAGGCGCTGCCCACCGCGGCCTTCGCGCCGCGCAACGCCCGGCAGGACTTCGCCATGCGGCTCGGCGGCTGGGGCAGCTCCAGCGGCGAGGCCTCAGTGATGATTACCCATGTGATCGGCACCTACGACCGGCAGCGCGGCACCGGCGCCAACAACAACGGCCGCTACTCCAACCCCGCGCTGGACGACCTCACGCGCCGCGCCATGGCCACCGAGGACGATGCGGCCCGCGAGGCGCTGCTGCGCGACGCCGTGAAGATGGCGATGGACGACGTGGCGCTGATCCCGCTTTTCCAGCTCACCAATTTCTGGGCGACGCGACGGGACTTCGTCATTGCGCCGCGCATGGACGAACAGACGACCGCCATGGGCGTCACGAGGGCACCTCAATGAAGATCGCGATCCTCCCGGGCAACGGCATCGGGCCCGAGATCATGCAGCAGGCCGTGAAGGTCCTGAATGAGCTGCGCAGCAACGGCCTGCGCTTCGAGGCGCAGGAGGCCAGCCTCCGCGGCGAAAGGATCGAGGCGCTGGGGACCACCATGCCCTTCGCCACCCACGCCCTGGTGAAGGAGGCCGACGCCATCCTCTTCGGCGCGATCGGCGCCTCCAGCACGGCGGTCTCCGAAGAGCCGGACCTGCTCGCGCCCGTCAGGCCGAAATCGGCGCTGCTGGAGATGCGGCGCGACCTCGGCCTCTACGCCAACATGCGTCCGGTGAAGTACATCCCCGAGCTGGGCAATGCCTCGCCGCTGCGCGCGGACCTCGCCGCCCAGCTGGATCTCGTCGTCGTGCGTGAGCTGAACGCCGATATCTATTTCGGCGAGCCGCGCGGGGTGACCGGCGCGCCGGGCGCACGCACCGGCATCAACACCATGCGCTACGAGGAGCACGAGATCGAGCGCATCGCCCATGCCGCCTTCCGGCTGGCCCGGCAGCGTCGGCGCAAGCTCTGCTCGATCGACAAGGCGAATGTGCTGGAGACGATGGCGCTCTGGCGCGAGGTGGTGACGCGCGTGGGCCGGGATTACCCCGACGTTGAGCTGAGCCACCTCTATGTCGACGCCGCCGCCATGATGCTGCTGCGCGATCCCGGTCGCTTCGACGTGATCGTCACCGGCAACCTCTTCGGCGACATTCTCTCCGACCAGACGGCGATGATGATGGGCTCCATCGGCCTATCCCCTTCCGCCTCGCTGGGCGAGGGCGGGAAGGGGCTCTACGAGCCTATCCACGGCTCGGCGCCCGATATCGCAGGCAAGGACATCGCCAATCCGCTGGGCATGATCCTTTCGGCCGCGATGATGCTGCGCCACAGCTTCGGCGACGAGACCGCGGCCGGCCGGGTCGAGAACGCCGTGCGCAAGGTGCTCTCCGGCGGGTTGCGGACGGCGGATGTGATGCAGGAAGGCGGCAGGCTCGTCGGTACCCAGGCCATGGGCGATGCCGTGGCCGCGGAGATCTGATGCGATGGGCATGAACATCGTCGAGAAGATCCTGGCGCGCTCGGCGGGCCTGCCGAGCGTCGTTCCGGGCGACGTGGTCTTCGTCGACGTCGAGACCTCCGTCCTCTTCGACCTCACCTTCTATGCCGAGCACCGGACCGAGGTGCTGCACGTCCATGACCCGACGAAGGTCGTCATCGTCTACGACCACTTCATCCCCGCCCCCGACGTGGCGGCGGCCGAGGCGCAGGTCTATGGCCGTGCCTTCGCGAAGAAATTCGGCATCGAGCGCTTCCACGACGTGGGGAAGGATCAGGGCATCAGCCATGTCATCGTGGCCGACCGCGCCTATTCGCTGCCCGGCACCGTGCTGGTGAACGGCGATTCCCACACCTGCGGCGGTGGCGCCTTCAACTGCGCGGCGCGGGGCGTGGGCGGGCCGGACATGACCTTCGCGATCACCACCGGCCAGACCTGGTTCCGGGTCAGCGAGACCGTTCGCTACGATTTCGTCGGCCGGCTGCGCCCGGGCGTCTCGGCCAAGGACATCTTCCTCTACATCGCGGGACGCTGGGGGGCGCATGTGAATCAGAACATCGAATATGGCGGGCCCTCGATGTCGACGCTGAGCCTCAACGCCCGCCGCACCCTGGCCACCATGGGCACCGAGCTCTCGGCGGATTTCGTGATCTTCGAGCCAGACGACCTGCTCATCGACTATGTCCGCGCCCGCAATCCCGAGCCCTTCGAGCCGCAATGGCCCGATGCGGATGCCCTCTATGCCGATCGCCGCACGCTGGACCTCTCGGAGGTCGTGCCGCTGGTCGCGCTGCCCGATGCCGTCGTGAGCAATTCCGTCTCCATCGCCAGCGTCGCCGGCCAGCGGATCGACCAGGCCTTCATCGGCTCTTGCGCCAACGGCATGCTGGAGGACCTGGCGGCGGCGGCGAATATCGTCGCCGGGCACCAGGTGGCGCCGGGCGTGCGCTTCATCGTCACCCCCGGCTCCCAGGCGATCTACCGCGAGGCCGCGAAGGCCGGCTACGTGCAGACGCTCATGGAGGCCGGCGCCATCGTCACCACCGCCACCTGCGGCGCCTGCATTGGCGGCCATATGGGCGTGCTGGGGCCGAACGAGGTCTGCATCACCGCCAGCACCCGCAACTTCAAGGGACGGATGGGCGATCCCTCCGCGCGCATCTTCATGGCCTCGCCCTCGACGGTCGCGGCCTCGGCCATCGCGGGGCACATCGTCGGCGCGGCCGATTTCATCCCGGGAGACGCGGCATGACCACGGGACGCAGCTGGAAGTTCGGCGACAACATCAACACCGACCTGATGCTGCCCGGGCCCGTGCTGATGAAGAGCGAGGCGGAGCAGGCCCGGGCAGTCTTCCAGGCCAACCGCCCCGGCTGGATCGACGAGATGCGCCCCGGCGACCTCATCATCGGCGGGCGCAACTTCGGCATGGGATCGAGCCGGCCGGCTGCGCGATCGCTGCGCAACATCGGCATCGGCGCGGTCATCGCGGAGACCATCAACGGCCTCTTCTTCCGCCTCTCCGTGAACTACGGCTTCCTGGCGATCGAATGTCCCGGCGTGTCCGAGGCCTTCGAGGAGGGCGACGTGGCCGAGATCCGGCTGCAGAGCTGGAGCGTCATCAACCACCGCACCGGCGCGGTGCTCGATGCCACGCCGATTCCGACCAAGCTGCTCGAGATCATGCAGGGCGGCGGCGTCCTCCCGCTGCTGCTGAAGAGGAGGCTCGTCGCGGATGACGGGGCGTCCCGGAGGAAGATCCACGGCCCAGGCTAGATTTGGCGGTTCCGTGACGGCTGTTAGTCTCCCGCCCCTCACCAGCCGGGAGCGGGCCGTGCCGTTGCATATCGATCTCGTCACCGCCCGGCTCTTCGTCGCCGTCATCGAGGAGGCCAGCATCGCGCGGGCCGCCGAGCGCGAGAACATCGCGCCCTCGGCCATCAGCAAGCGCATCGGCGAGCTGGAGCAGCGCAGCGGCCACGCTCTGCTGCGCCGCCATCATCGCGGCGTGGAGGCGACGCCGGCCGGCGCCATCCTGCTGCGGCGGGCCCGCGGCCTGATGCACGAGGCCGCGCTGCTCGAGGAGGAGTTGCAGAGCCTCGTCGCGGGTGAGCAGGGCCATATCCGCCTCGGCGCGAACGAGGCCTCGCTGACCGGCTTCCTGCCGGGCATGCTGCGCGGCTTCATGGCGGAGAACCCGCACGTCCGCATCGATCTCAGCGAGCTGCTGAGCGAGGAGGTCGTGCGCGCCGTGACGGAGAACGCCGCCGATATCGGCGTCTTCGCGGAGACGGCGCCGGCGGGCGACCTCTGGGTC
This sequence comes from Roseococcus sp., assembly GCF_965227005.1. NCBI lineage: Bacteria > Pseudomonadati > Pseudomonadota > Alphaproteobacteria > Acetobacterales > Roseomonadaceae > Roseococcus > Roseococcus sp. The sequence continues at coordinate 17,275 of NZ_CBDDFJ010000016.1, read as the reverse complement.
CAGACCTGCTCGCGCGACAGCCTTTCTGCCGTCGTCGGGCGCGATCATCCTTTGGCGGGAGCGTCTGACGTCACTCTCGCCGACCTGCTGGCGCATGAGATCATCGGCCAGGTCCGCCACAGCTCCGTGGGCTCCATCCTCTCCCGCGCGGCCGCTGCCCTGGGGCGCGCGCCGATGATCCGCCTGCGGGTGGACGGCTTCGACGCCGTCTGCCGGCTGGCGCAGGAGGGGCTCGGGGTGGGCATCGTCACGGCGCATTACGCGGGAATGATGGCCGGGGCGCTGGACCTCGCGGTGCTGGCCATCCGCGAGCCCTGGGCCAGGCGCACGCACCGGGTCTGCGTGGCGGATCCGGACCGACTGGCCGCGGCGCCGCGCAGGCTCGTCGCGCACCTGCTGGGTGTGCCCGTCTCAGCCATCGCGAGTGGCGAGGGCGAAGTGACGAAGCGGCAGGGCGCCGGCGTGGCGCGGCAGGCTAAACCGGCGGGAACACGGCACAAGGCAACGACATGAATCCGGGTGAGCTTCGGGAGCCGGTGCCCCCGACCATCGAGGTCCGGCTATTCCAGGAGCCGGAGGACCTGGCGCGCTGCTTCGAGGCGCTGGACGTGCTGCATCCCGGGAGGTTGGACCCCGCCGACTTCACCGCGACCCTGACGCGCATGGTCCGCGAGCCGGGCGTGCGCGTGGCCGGGATCGAGGAAGGTCCGCGCGTGCTGGCCTGCGTGGTCTTCCGGGTGGCGGAATCCCTGTCCTACGGGCGGCATGTCAGCATCGAGGAGATCGCCACGGTCCAGGATGCACGGGCACGCGGCCTCGGCCGGATCCTCATGGATCACGTGCGCGATCACGGCCGGGCCGAGGGCTGCGCCTCCATTCACCTGAACTCCGGCCTGGGTCGGGCGGCGACACGGCGCTTCTACCACCGCTACGGGATGGATATCTCTTCCTTCCACTTCAAGATGGAGATCTAGGGCGCGGGGGGCAGTCATCTCCATGGGAGATGGATGCTTCTCCAAGCAGCACTTCTGAGGCCGGAAACCCGCCGCTTATCCTTTTGTGACCGAACGATAGTCATTCTGGCGATCGGGATCACAGGGAACCGGGATCCATGGCGGGATACGCTGCCTCGACCACCCGCCGCGGCCTTCTGCCGCTCGTGGCGCTCGCGGTGTCCGCGCCGCGTCTGGCCCAGGCTTTCCCCGAGCGCGCCATCACCTTCGCGACCGGCTATGCGCCAGGAGGCGGAACCGATGTCGCGGCCCGCATCCTGGCGGACCGGATGGCGGTCCATCTCGGTCCCGGCACCCGCATCGTCGTCGAGAACCGTCCCGGCGCGGCGGGCGCCATCGCCTCCGAATGGCTGACGCGCCAGCCGCCGGACGGCCACACGCTCATGATCACCGAGACGGGCGCGGCGCTCGCGGCGCCGGTCGCGGTGATCGGCGGGACGCGCTACGAGCCGATCGAGGACTTCACCCATCTCGGCTTCATCAGCCGGCCGCCGGCCGTGCTGATCGTGACGCCCGCACTGGCTGCCGCGACGCCGCGCGAGATGCTGGCGCGGCTCCGTGCCATGCGGCCTGGCAGCACGACTTATGCTAGCTCGGGCTTCGGCGGGATGATCCACATGTGGGGCGAGATGGTTTCGCAGCGGCTCGGCCTGCAATCCGTGCACGTGCCCTATCGCAGCGGCGCCCAGATGATCCAGGCGATCATGACCGGCGAGGCCCAGTACGGCGTCTCGTCGATGGCCTCGGCGGCCACGATGATGCGCGAGGGCAAGGTGCGGCCGGTGGCGCTGGTGGGCGACCATCGCTATTCGCCCTTCCCCGAGATCCCCACCATGGGGGAGCTGGGCGAGACGGGCTTCGAGACGGGCAGTCTCTTCATGCTCGTCGGGCCGCCGCGCATGGCCGAGCCTGTCGCCGCCGCGATCAATGCCGCGCTGCTGAAGACGCTGTCGGAACCGGCGGTCGGCGAGCGGCTGCTTTTCGTCGGCCTCGATCCGGCGCGGGCGCCCAATGGCCTGACCGATGCGCGGGAGGAGATGATGCAGCAGCTCGCGCGCATGCGGGCCATCGTCGAGCAGACCGGAATCCGGGTGCAGCCCTGATGACCGAAGGGGCCGAACGCTTCGTGACCTTCGAGGGCGTCGGCAAGACCTATGCCGGGGGCGTGCATGCCGTGCGCGACCTCGACCTCGCCGTGCGGCGCGGCGAGTTCGTGACGTTCCTCGGGCCTTCAGGCTCCGGGAAGACGACCTCGCTGATGATGCTGGCCGGCTTCGAGACGCCGACCGCCGGCGAGATCCGCCTCGACGGCCGCTCGCTGGGCGATGTGCCCTCCTACCGCCGCAACATCGGCATGGTGTTCCAGAACTACGCGCTCTTCCCGCACATGACGGTGGCTGAGAACATCGCCTTTCCGCTGACCGTGCGCCGGCGGCCGCGCGCCGAGACCGCCGAGGCGGTGAAGCGCGCGCTGGATCTCGTGCAGCTCGGCGGATTCGCGGAGCGGCGGCCGGCGCAGCTCTCCGGAGGGCAGCAGCAGCGCGTGGCATTGGCGCGCGCGCTGGTCTTCGACCCGCCGCTGGTGCTGATGGACGAGCCGCTCGGCGCGCTCGACCGGCAGCTGCGCGAGCACATGCAGATCGAGATCAAGCACATCCACGCGCGCCTCGGCGTGACGCTGGTCTATGTCACCCATGACCAGGGCGAGGCCCTGACCATGTCCGACCGCGTCGCCATCTTCCGGGACGGGCGGCTGCAGCAGGTCGCCGCGCCGGACGAGGTCTATGAGCGTCCGGCGACGAGCTTCGTCGCGCAGTTCGTGGGCGAGAGCAACCAGTTCGGCGGCACCGTCCTGGAGGCCCATGGCGGCACCTGTGCGGTGGAGCTGGATGGCGGATGGCGCGTTTGCGCGACGCCCGGATATCCGGCCAGGGCCGGCGATCGAACCACCGTCTCGGTGCGGCCGGAGCGGCTGCGGCTCGGGCTGGGCGCCGTGCCCGAAGGGGGATGCGCCGCTACGGTCGAGGAGATCATCTACCACGGCGACCATCTCCGCGCCCGTCTGCGCGCCGCGGCTGGCCAGGAGCTCGCGGCCAAGCTGCTGAGCGGCACCGCGCCCGAATGGCTGCGCCCCGGCGCCGGGCTGCATGTGTCCTGGTCCGGCGAGGATGCCCGCGCGCTCGATCCGCTGCCGGCGCATGCGAGCGCCGGATCGTGACCATCCAAAATCCGAAAACGGAACGGGAGAGACTCACATGATTCGGGATATCGGCCGGCGCGCCCTGGCGCTTCTCGCACTCGGTGCCGGCTTCGCCGTGAGCGCCGCTTCGGCGCGCGACCTCACCGTGGTGGGCTGGGGCGGCTCCAGTCAGGCGGCGCAACAGCGCGTCTTCTACCAGCCCTTCACCGCGCAGACGCGCATCCCGATCCTCGAGGATTCCTGGTCCGGCGGGATCGGGATGCTCCGCACCCGCGTGCAGGCGGGCAACCCGACCTGGGACGTGGTCCAGGTGGAATCCGATGAGCTCCAGATCGGTTGCGACGAAGGCCTTTACGAGCGCCTGGACTGGGGGACGCTTGGCGGCCGCGCCGCCTTCCTGCCTGATGCGGTCAGCGATTGCGGCGTGGGCTCCGTCCTCTGGTCGGTCGGGCTGGCCTATGACGCTGGCCGGCTGCGCGAGGCCCCGGCCTCCTGGGCCGATTTCTGGGATCTGAGCCGCTTTCCCGGTCAGCGCACCATGCGCCGCGGCCCGAAATACACACTGGAATTCGCGCTGATGGCAGATGGCGTCGCGCCAGCCGATGTTTATACCGTCCTGCGAACGCCCGCTGGCGTGGACCGCGCCTTTCGCAAGCTCGACGCCCTGCGTGGCCGGATAATCTGGTGGACGGCGGGCGCTCAACCCGGCCAGCTGCTGGCCTCGGGCGAGGTCGTCATGGCCGCCACCTACACCAGCCGCATGTTCGCCGCGCGGCGCGACGACAATCGCAACTTCCAGGTTGTGTGGAACGGCAGCATCCATGCCGTGGACCATTGGGTCGTGCTGCGGGGCTCGCCCAACCGCGACAATGCGATGCGTCTCGTCCAGTTCATGACGCGGCCGGAGAACCAGTCGCGCATCCCCGCCCTGGCCTTCCAGGGCGCCACCAACCTGCAGGCCATCGAGCAGGCCGATCCGGCGGTGGCGACGAGCCTGCCGACCTTTCCGGCGAACCTCGCCGTCTCGCGGTCGATCGATACCGAATTCTGGGTCGACAACATCGAGCAGCTGACCCAGCGGTTCAACGCCTGGGCCTCGCGGTAAATTGCGCTTTCCGGAAAGGCTCGGCGCCTGGCTGCTGATCCTGCCGCTGTTCCTGTTCAGCGCGGTCACCTTTCTGGTGCCGATCGCGCTGATGCTGGTGCGCAGCGTACAGGATCCCGAGCTGGCGGCGGCCTTTCCCCGCACCGCCGCCGGCCTTGCGCGATGGGACGGTGCGGCCCTGCCGCCGACCGAGGTCGCCCGCGACCTCGTGGCTGAGCTCCGGGCCGCGCGGGGCACCGAGCGCATCAGCTACGCGGCCAACCGCCTCAACTCCGACCTCAGCGGCTTCCGCTCTCTGCTCCTGCGGACGGCGCGCATGCCGGCCCCGTTGGCCGATGCCGATCCATTCGAGGCGCTGCGGGCCGTGGATCCGCGCTGGGGCGAGCGAGGCACCTGGGCGGCGATGCGCCGGGCCGCAGGGCCATGGACCGATACCTTCCTGCTTGCGGCGCTGGACAGGCAGCGGAACGACGACGGTGCGATCGTTGCCGTTCCGGAGGAACGGGCCGTCTTCGTCACCGTTTTCCTGCGCACGATCTGGATCTCGCTCGTCGTCACCATCGCTTGCCTGCTGCTCGGCTATCCCGTGGCCTACCTGCTGGCGAGCCTGCCGGCGCGCCTTGCCAATCCCTTGCTGATCCTGGTGCTGGTACCCTTCTGGACCTCGGTGCTGGTCCGCACCACGGCATGGGTCGTGCTGTTGCAGCGCGATGGGTTGTTGAACGGGCTGCTGCAATGGGTCGGCCTCGTCGATCAGCCGCTCACGCTCATCTACAACCGAACCGGCGTGCTCATCGCGATGGTCCATGTCCTGCTGCCGCTCATGATCCTGCCGCTCTACAGCGTGATGAAGGGGATCGGGCGCGGACCGATGCTGGCGGCGATGTCGCTGGGCGCGCGGCCCTTCGAGGCGTTCCTGCGCGTCTATCTGCCGCAGACCAAGGCGGGCATTGCGGCTGGTGGATTGCTCGTCTTCATTTCGGCGCTCGGCTACTACGTGACGCCGGAGCTGGTGGGCGGTGGCGGCGACCAGATGATCAGCTTCTTCATCGCCTTCTATACCAATCGCACCATGAACTGGGGCTTGGCGGGCGCGCTCTCATTGATCCTGCTGCTGGCGACGGGGTTGCTTTACCTTTGCTATGCACAGCTCAGCCGCAGCGCGGCAGCGGCGCGATGAGCCTGCCGCTTGCGCCGGTCGACCGTGGGTTGCGCTGGTTGCTGCTGGCGGTCTGCGCGCTCGTCATGGCCTTCCTGTTGCTTCCCGTGCTGGCGGTGATTCCACTCTCCTTCAACGATGGCTCCTTCCTCACCTATCCGATGGTCGGCTTCTCCCTTCGCTGGTACGAGGATTTCATGAACTCGCCGCGCTGGCTTCCGGCGTTGCGGAACAGCCTGGCGATCGGCTCCGTCGCGACGGTGATCGCAACCGTCCTCGGTACCGCCGCGGCCCTCGGCCTGGACCGGATGGGCGGTCTGTCCCGGCAGATCATGAGCGCGCTCTTCCTCATGCCGGTGGTCGTGCCGGTCGTTGTGATCGGCAGCAGCCTCTACGCTCTCTTTGCCTCGATAGGGCTGACCGGGACCTATCTCGGCCTCGTCGTCGCCCATGCGCTGCTGGGCGTGCCCTTCGTGGTGATCACCGTCTCGGCCACGCTGACCGGTTTCGATCGCGGACTGCTCCGGGCGGCATTAAGTCTGGGCGCGACGCCTTGGCAGGCCTTCCGGCGCGTCACGCTCCCCCTCATCCTGCCAGGAGTGGTCTCGGGCGCGATCTTCGCCTTCGCGACCTCCTTCGACGAGATCGTGGTCACGCTCTTTTTGGCCGGCCCCCAGCAGCGGACGCTTCCTCTGCAGATGTTCGACGGCGTTCGGGAGCAGATCAGCCCGACCATTACCGCGGCGGCGACGCTGCTGTTCCTGGTTTCGATCACCGTGGTTGGAATGGTGGAACTGCTGCGGCGTCGGTCGGAAAGGTTGAATGGTGGAGGTCGCTAGAGCAGCGCCCGATCATTCTGGTTCATATCCTGCGGCGGTGAAGCGGTTCCGGCATTCGCGCGGGGCGAACGGGCGGCCTGCTCACGGCAGCTTGTGATAGGTCACCACGGAGCCATCCTTGGCGATCGCCCGCAGACCGCTCCAGGTATCCGCGCCGTCATACCAGTCCTCCAATGCCGCTTCGCCCGCGAAGGCAAAGTGACGCATGGATTCCCGGCCGCCAGGCGGCGGCGATGTACCGCGGGCCGAAGCCGTCAACTCCATCTTCAGGCCGGTCTGCGGGTTGAAGACCGGCACCCGCGTCACCGCCATGTTCCAATGCGTCAGCGGCAGCGCCTCGGGCGGCAGGCGGACCTCTCCCTGGATGGAGGCGATGCGGATGCCGGCCTCCTCGCGCCGCGCCGTGACGCGCTGGGCCGTGCCGTCGTCATTGGCCTCGGATTCCAGCCTGGAGAACCGGTCGCCCTCCCAGGTCTCCGTCACGCGCAGGCGATAGCGGTAGAGCGTGATGGGGCCGATCCCCACGGCCATGTCCACTGCGATGCGGACGGTCAGCCGATCGCCCTGGCGGGAGAAGTCCAGCACATGCGTGCCGATCTCCGAATCTTGGCGCATGACCTTGAAGGCGATGCGCCCGCCCGGCGGCATCGCCGGCGCGGCGAAGGCGGGAGCCGCGGCCAGGAGAGGCGCAGCCAGCAAGACCCGGCGGGCGATCAACCCGCGTGCTCCAGGCGGTAGAAGCCGACATCGATGGCGCCGGTGCGGAACCCCGCCTCGCAATAGGCGAGGTAGTATTCCCACTTGCGGCGGAACTTCTCGTCGAAACCCTTCGTGGACAGCGCCGGCCAGGTCGCCTGGAAGCGCCCGCCCCATTCGGCCAGGGTTCGCGCATAGCTGGCGCCGAAGGTCTCCAGCCGCGTCAGCGCGAGGCCGGCGCGCCCGATCTGCTCGCGCATCACGCCGATGGAGGGCAGCATGCCGCCGGGGAAGACGTGACGCTGGATGAAGTCCGCGCCCTGGCGATAGGCGGCGTAGCGCGCCTCATCGATGCTGATCACCTGCAGAACGCTGACGCCGCCCGGCTTCAACAGGGCGCGGATTTTCTCGAAATAGGTTGGCCAATAGGCGGTGCCCACGGCCTCCAGCATCTCGATCGAGACGATGCGGTCGAACTGCCCCTCGATGTCGCGATAATCCTGCAGGCGCAGGTCCGTCTGTGCGTCGATCCCGGCCTCCCGCATGCGCGCCTTCGCATGCTCCAGCTGCGCGGGGGAGAGGGTGAGGCCGGTCAGCCAGCACTCGTTCTCGGTGACGAGGCGCTCCGCCAGGCCGCCCCAGCCGCAGCCGATCTCCAGCACCTCGTGGCCGGGCTGGACGTCCAGCCATTCCATCACGCGATCCTGCTTGGCCACCTGCGCCTCCTCCAGCGTGCGCGTCGCCGGCGTGTAGAGGGCGGAGGAGTAGCTCATGCCGCGGTCGAGCCAGGCTGCGTAGAAGGCGTTGCCCAGGTCGTAATGCGCGGGAATGTTGCGGCGGCTGCCGCCACGGCTGTTGGGGCGCATCAGATGCGCGAGGCGGCTGGCCATCCGCGCCGGCCAGGAGCCGGTGAGCGCCGCGCCCAGCGCTGCCTCGTTGCGCGCGCCGAGCTCGATCACCGTCATCAGGTCGGGCGTGGACCAGTCGCCGGCGATATACGCCTCGGCCAGGCCGAGATCGCCCTCGGAAAGCAGCCGGCGCATCGCGCGCCAGCGGTGCAGCACGATCACCGCCTGCGGGCCCGGCACCTGCGTGTCGTGCGACAGGATCTCGCCTGAGGGCAGGTGCACCACCAGCCTTCCTACCGCCAGTCGCCGCAGCAGCTGCCGCACGAAGGGCGCCGCCCAGGGGCGGAAGGAGAAGCGGGCACCCGCCCCGGAATGCGTGACGGGATGCGTGGAGGTCTGGCCGATCGACATGCGAGACACCTGTTCAGGGAAGGGAGACGGGCTCCGCCGGAGCCGGAGGACGGGGCTGGAGCCGGAGCCCCTTGCGCCAGAGCTTCAGCGCCTCCCAATGGATGCCGGCGACGACCTTCAGGCCGAGCAGCGGCATCCGCAGGAAGGCGCCCAGCAGCGCCCGGTCGGTGAGTTCGACGCGGCGGCCCTGGAAGCTGGTGAGAATGAGCGGACCCTCGGAATCGAGCCCGTCGACACCGATGGCGACGGTCTCGCCGGGCGGGACCACCTTGAAGCGGTACTGCATGTCCATCGGCATGAAGGGCGAGACGTAGAAGCCCTTCGCGCAATCCTGGCGGATCGGCGGCGTGGGGTCGGTGACGGGCAGCAGGTAGGAGTGGCGCTGCCCGAAGGTGTTGTTCACCTGGTAGAGGATCGCGGCCAGCGTGCCGCCACGCCGATGGCAGAAGAAGACGCTGATCGGGTTGAAGGCGTGCCCCAGGATGCGCGGCATGCAGAGCAGCCGGATCGGCCCGCCCTCCAGATCGATGCCGGCACGGGCGAGGTGGCGGTCCACCCAGGGGCGCAGGCTCGGCTCGCCCTCGCCATGGTCGGAATCGTGGAAGGAGAAGAGGCCGCGTCGGTTGTGCGAGAAGAGCCGCAGCCGGCGCGCCGTCTCTGGCAGCGTGTCGAGGTCGAGCAGCAGGTTGAACACCCGGTAGCGCAGGCTGTGCGCTTTGGGGCGTAGCCGCTGGTGCCGGACGACGCCGGTGTAGAGCGCACTGGTCACGCCACGGTGTCCAGCGCTGGCACGGTCGGCAGATGAATGCGGCCGGACTCGTTCGCCACGGTCCACGGCCGACGCACGCCGCCCAGCATCTCCGCCACGGCGAGGCCCGATTGCAGCCCGTCCTCGTGGAAGCCCGCGCCGGACCAGGCGCCGCAGAACCAGGTGCGCCGCCGACCCTGCAAGGTCCAGAGCGAGCGCTGTGCGGCCAGCGCCCCTGTATCAAACACCGGATGCGCATAATCCTCGCGATGGAGGATGGTGTCGGCGGCCGGCTCGTGCGGCGGGTTCAGCGTGACGAAGTACTGCGTCGGGCCCGGGATGCCCTGGAGGCGATTCATCCAATAGGTCACGCAGGGCGGCTGGTCGCTGCGGCGCTCGCCGAGATAGTTCCAGCTGCACCAGGCCCCACGCCGCCGCGGCATGAGCGAGGCGTCGGTGTGCAGGAAGGCGCGGTTGCGCGTGGTGCGTATGGCACCGAGCACGTGCCGCTCGGCGAAGTTGCTGTCCGTGAGCATCTCGAGCGCCTGCGGGGCATGGGTCGCGATCACCACCTGATCGTGGCGGCGCAACTGGCCCCCGGCCTCGCGCAGCGTCACGCCGTCGGTTTCGCGCCGGACCTCCACGATGGGCGCGCGCAGGCGGAGGCGGCCGGCGAGGTGCTCGGCGAGGCGCTGTACATAGGCGCGGCTGCCGCCGGTCACCGTGCGCCAGACCGGCCGGTCGCTGACGCGCAGCAGCCCGTGGGTCTCGCAGAAGCGGATGAAGGAGGTGGCGGGGAAGTCGCGGATATCGGCGGCGGGCATGGACCAGATCGCGGCCGCCATCGGCAGCAGGTGGTCCTCTTGCAGGATGCGTCCGAAGCCCTTGGCGTCCAGGTAGTCGCCGAGGCTCGTGAGCTCGCGACCCAACCGGGCGGCATCGGCGGTCGCGGTCCGGTAGAAGCGCAGCAGCTCCCGCAGCATCCACCAGAAGCGCGGGCTGGCCAGGTTGCGCTTCTGGGTGAAGAGGCCGCGCAGGTCGGTGCCGGCATATTCCAGCGCGCCGCCGTCGAGCGACACCGCGAAGGACATGTCGGAATCCTGCGTGGGGACGCCGAGATGGGCGAAGAGCGCGGTGAGGTTGGGGTAGGTCGGTTCGTTGTAGACGATGAAGCCGGTGTCGATCGGGATCTCGCCCGCGGGTGTCGGCACCATCACCGTATTGCTGTGTCCGCCCAGCCGGCCCGAGGCCTCGTAGACCGTCACGCGATGCCGCCGCGCCAGGAGCCAGGCCGCCGAGAGGCCCGCGATGCCGCTACCGATCACGGCGATGTCGCTGTCCGGGGGCAGCTCGTCGCCGGGTTCGGCCGCCGGGTGCAACAGGCCTTCGAAAGGAGTCATCCGTCCGGGTTTCCTCGCATCGGAATCACGTGTCGCTGTCGTTACGACGCAGGCGGAAGGCCGGATGCAGGAAATGATAAAGATTTCCGAGAGGGTTTTCCGGCTCTTGCCGGGCATTACGTCCGAGGGATGGATCAGCCCGAAGACGCAGCGATCACGCCCCTCCCGCAGGGCATCCGGCAGACCTGGAGGCGGCGCCTGGCCCTGCTCGCGGTGGGCGCCACGGCCGCCTGCTCACCGGTGCGGATGCTGAACCGAATGGCGCCCGACCGGCTCGCGGCGGAGGGCGTCGCCTATGGTCCGGGACCCCGCCAGCTCCTCGATGTCTACGCGCCCGTGCCGCAGGGGCGGCCGGCCCCGGTGGTCGTGTTCTTCTATGGCGGCAATTGGGACAGCGGCGATCGTGCCGACTACCGCTTCGTCGGCGCCAGCCTTGCGGCACGCGGCTGTCTCGCCCTCGTCCCGGACTATCGCCTCCACCCGCAGGTGCGCTTCCCGGACTTCCTGCGGGACTGCGCGCTGGCGGTGGCCTGGGCACGGGAGAATGCGCGGCGATGGGGTGGCGATCCCGCACGGCTCTTCGTCATGGGGCATTCGGCCGGCGCCTATAACGCGGCGATGCTGGCGCTCGATCCGGAGTGGCTGGGCGCGGTGGGGATGGTTCCCCGGCGCGACCTCGCTGGCGCTGTCGGCATCGCCGGCCCTTACGACTTCCTGCCGCTGCGCTCCGCCATGCTGATGGACCTCTTCGGCCCCGAGGCGATGCGCCCGCGCACCCAGCCCATCGCCTTCGCCGACGGCGGCAACCCGCCGATGCTCCTGCTGCACGGCGCCTCGGACACGCTCGTCGAGCCCGGCAACACAATTCGTCTCGCCGAGCGCATCCGCAGCCGCGGCGGCTCCGTAAAGGAGAGGATCTATCCGGATCTCGGGCACCAGCTCATCGCCGGCGCCCTGTCCGGATCCTTGCGCCTGCTGGCCCCGACCTTGCGGGATTCACTGGCCTTCATCGGATCCCCGGGAGGGGAAAGGGAGACGGTTTGAGCACGCTGTTCGTCCTCATCGCCATCGGGCTCTTCGCCGTCATGGCCGCGGCCTGGTTCGCGCAGCGGGTGACGGGCAATGCGGGCTGGGTGGACGTGTTCTGGTCCTTCGGCACGGCGCTGGCGGGGGCGGGCGGCGCGCTGGCCGGCGAGGGCGTGGCGGCGCGACAATGGCTCGCGGCCGCGCTGGTCCTGATCTGGGGATTCCGGCTCGGCACGCATATCGCCGCGCGCACCCTCCATGGCGAGGAGGACGTCCGCTACGCCCGCTTCCGCAAGGATTGGGGCGCGGGCTTCGAGGTGAAGATCTTCGGCTTCCTGATGATCCAGGCCGTCGCCGCCCTGCCGCTGGCCTTCGCGGTCACCGTCGCCGCGCACAATCCGGTGCCCGGCCCCTGGCTTGGCCTCGGCTGGGCCGACCTCGCCGCCGCCGGAATCCTGGCCGCCGCGATCGGCGGCGAGGCGCTGGCCGACCGGCAGCTCCGCGCCTTCCGTCGCGACCTCGCGAACAAGGGCGGGATCGCGGATACCGGCCTTTGGTCCTGGTCACGCCATCCCAACTACTTCTTCCAATGGATGGGCTGGCTCGGCTGGCCGGTGATGGCAATCGCCGCCGGATGGCCCGCTTCGACTTGGCCCTGGGGCTGGGCCGCGCTCGCCGCGCCCCTCCTGATGTACGTCGTGCTGGTGCACCTCTCCGGCATCCCGCCGACGGAGCGCGAGATGCTCGCCTCCCGCGGCGACGCCTTCCGCGCCTACCAGGCGCGCACGAGCGCCTTCTTCCCCCTGCCGCCGCGCCACCAAGGGAGTGCCTCATGAGCCTCATCATCACCGCCGCCACCGCCGCCGTCGAGCGGCTGCCCTTGCCCGACGCGGTCACCCGCCTCGGCATCTCCACCCTGGTGGGGCGGACGCAGCGCAAGCTCGCGAGGACGCCCGCGACGAACGACAGGGAATTCGCCGCGGGCATGACGGCCTTTCCGATCGCCGTGCACACGCAGGCCGCCAACGAGCAGCACTATGAATTACCGCCCGAGTTCTTCGGCCTCGTTCTCGGTGCGCGGCGGAAATACTCCTGCTGCTTCTATGGATCTCACACCGAGACGCTGGACGAGGCGGAGGAACTGGCCCTGTCGCAGACCGCCGCGCATGCCGGCCTCGCCGACGGCCAGGACATCCTGGAGCTCGGCTGCGGCTGGGGTTCGCTCAGCCTCTGGATGGCCGAGCGCTATCCGGGCGCGCGGATCACGGCGGTGTCGAACTCGGCCTCGCAGCGGGGCCATATCGAGGGCCAAGCCGCGGAGCGCGGGTTGACCAATCTGCGCGTGGTCACCGCCGACATGAACGTCTTCGATCCCCGCGAGACCAATTTCGACCGCATCGTCTCCGTCGAGATGTTCGAGCACATGGCCAATTGGGCCGGGCTGCTCGGCCGTGCGCGGGGCTGGCTGAAGCCCGCGGGCCGACTCTTCCTGCACGTCTTTACCCATCGCAGCGCGCCCTATCGCTTCGATCATGCCGACAAGGCCGATTGGATCGCGCAGCACTTCTTTACCGGCGGCATCATGCCGAGCCACGGCCTCATCCGGCACTTCCCCAGCATGTTCCGGGTCGAGGAGGAATGGCGCTGGGGCGGTTTGCACTACGAGCGTACGGCGCTGGACTGGCTCGAGCGCTTCGACGCGCAGCGGCCGGCGGTGGAGCGCGTGCTGCGCGCTACCTATGGCGGCGATGCGAAGCTGTGGCACCGGCGCTGGCGGCTCTTCTTCCTCGCGACGGCGGGGCTCTTCGGCCATGACGGCGGGCGCGAATGGGGCGTGAGCCACTACCGGCTGGCGCCCGTCTGAGCCTGTGTCGCGTCTGGGCCGCATCTGGGCCGCGCTGTGGCGCTACGCGGCCCATCCCGATCCGGTGGCGGCGGCGGGCAATCGGCTGGCAATCGTCATCGGCTGGAACACGCCCACCTATCCGCTCTGGCTGTGGCTGACGGCGGGCGGCGCGGCCTTTCCGGCCGGGTGGCTCACCCTTTGCGCCGCGCCGGTCTTCCTGGCGATCCCAGCGGTCGCGCGGCGGCATCCGAGGTGGGGGCGCGTCCTGCCCTCGCTGGTCGGCAGCGTGAACACGGCCTTCTGCACCTTCCTGCTGGGACAGGGCTCGGGAACGGTGCTCTTCGCCGCACCCTGCGCGGTGCTGGCGATGCTGATGTGCCGCGAGGGCGAATTACGGGCGCGGCTGGCGCTCGCCGGCCTCGCGCTCCTGGTCCCATTGCTGCCCTGGGGCGCGGGGCTGGCTGCCTTGCCGCCGGAGGCGCTGGCGGCCGTGCAGGCCATGAACCTCTTCAGCGTGCTTTGCCTCAGCGGCTTCCTCGCACTGCTGCTGGCCCCGCTGATCTCAGCTGCGGAACCAGCGCAGGATCGTGTCGCCGAGGGTCAGGCCCAGGCTCGCCGAGACGCCGGTGACGAAGGCGCCCCAGGCGATGTCGGACAGCGCGAGTGACCAGGACCAGTCGCGCAGCGTCGCCTGGTTGGTGAGGTCGTAGGTCGCATAGGCCACGAGGCCGAGAAGCGCCCCGCGCCACAGCGCCGTGGACCAGCCCTCCGTGAGGGCCGGCAGCAGGACGAAGACCGTCACGCCCACCATGTAGATGGCGTAGAAGAGCAGAGCCGGGGCGGGCCGGAACACCAGAGCGTCGCCGAGATGCGCGCGGAACTGCGGCAGTGCGATCTGGGAGATCCAGATCGCGTCCAGCAGCAGGAATATGACCAGGGTGGAGAGGGCGGCGGCGGTGGCTCGCATGTCGATCTTCCTTGTCTGCACGGCCCAACGCAGGAACTGTCGTCGTCGTTGCCGCTCGCGTGAACCTGACGCGTCGTCGGAGGACAGAGCCTCCGCAAAAGCTCGGTAAGCCGCCGTCGATAGAGCCCCGGCAGGTTCGGAATGCAGGGGCCTCAGCGGAGGGCAGGGGCCTCAGCGGAGGACAGATCCCGATCGAGCTCGGCATTGCGCGACTCGAACGTGCGCAGGCGACCCTGCAAGGCAGCCGAGACCAATCCGTCACGATCGCCCTCCACCGCACAGGAGATCCGCTGCCCAACGCGAGCCAACTCATGGCGCAGGGTAGCAAGGCCGGCAGAGGTCCGGACGTGCAGCCTAACATCGACGAAGCCAGGCTTGCGGCATTTCATTCTAAGATCGGCAGGAAGCTCAGCGCCGTTGAAGGACGAAGGTGTCCTGATCGTCGGCAGCGGCAACCTAGTACACAATCTCCACACTTTTGCCTGGAGTCGGCATCCGCGCGATGCCTAGGATTGGGCGGTTCGCTTCGAGAGCCCGGAAAAGGAGATGATCCTGGCCAGCGACTTCAAGCCGCTCGTCAACTACGAGACCCCTGGGAAGGATGCGGCGCTCTCGATCCTGACCTCCGATCACTGTTCGCCGCTGCTCTATGTGCTTGCGACCAAGCGGCAAGGCGAGTTTATCCACTTCCGGTCGATGGCGGGTCGATCTCCATGCTGTCGGTGCGGATCGGATGATTCGCATCGGCGAAATGCGTCAGAAGGCAATGGAAAGGGTACCCAATGGACAAGATATTCGACGTGGCCGTGATTATCGGCAGCCTGCGGAAGGATTCGATCAACCGGAAAGCGGCCAACGCGCTTGCCGAACTTGCGCCCGCCGCGCTGAAGCTCAGCATCGTCGAAATCGGGCATCTGCCGATTTACAATCAGGATGTTGATGAAAATCCGCCGGCGGCATGGGCGCAGTTTCGCGCGCGGATCAGTATCGCTGATGCGATTCTCTTCGTGACGCCGGAGCATAACCGCTCGGTCCCCGCGGCCCTGAAGAACGCCATCGATATCGGCTCAAGACCCTATGGCCATAGCGCATGGAGCGGCAAGCCGGGTGCGGTCGTCAGCGCATCGCCGGGCGGCATCGGCGGGTTCGGTGCCAACCATCACCTGCGGCAGTCGCTGGTGTTTCTGAACATCCCGGCGATGGCGCAGCCGGAAGCCTATCTCGGCGGTGCCGACAAGTTGTTCGACGCGCAGGGCAAGCTCGTCAATGACGGGACACGCAAATTCCTGCAGGATTTCATGCAGGCGTTCGGCGCGTGGGTCGCAGCGAACAGAAGAGCATAATTCCATCGTGCGAGGATGGTCGCGATCCTCATCTTGGAAAGCCATGCGTCGTGCCGGGTCGTCGATCAGCCTTGCGAGCGGCGGCCCGTGCGCGTCGCGTGGTGGTCTGCCAGATGCAGGCGGTCGTCGAGCGTCGAGAACAGAACCGCGAGAACGATTCCGATGCAGCAGCCCAGCAACGTGTCCATGACGCGCTCCGGCGCCATGGCGGCACCAGCCGCAAGCGGCGCGGCCAGATAGCTCATCAGCAGCGCCATGGGCGTCACCATGATCTGCCCGAGGGCATAGTTGGTGCCGATGATCATCTCGGTCGCGATTTGCAGGAGCACCACCAGCAGGATCACAATCCAGACCGAGGGAGCCTGTATCAGGATCATCCAGACCAGGACGGCGCCGACGACGGTGCCGGACATGCGCTGCAAGGCCCGGTTCATGCTGATGTGGAGATGCGTGCCCTGCATCACCGCCAGCGTGCCCATCGCCGCCCAGGCCGGATGAGCCGCGCCGACGGCATAGGCCGCGAAGGCCGACAGGCCTGAGCCGAGCACGATGCGGGTCGCCGCGATCAAGCGGTGACCGACGGGCCGCGCCGATTCTGACGGGAAGGAAGCCCCGGACATGGCCTGCCGGCGAAAGACCTCCGTCATCGCGCAGATGGCATAGGCCAACGCCGCCACGACCGCCGTGGCGGCCGTGCGCTCGACGACGGTCAGCCAGCTGTCGACATGTCCCATGGAGGCCCCGGCTGCGAACACGAAGATCAGCGCGCCCGGCGCGCCGAACTGCCAGGTGACTGTGGTGAAGAAGAAGATGCCGCAGGCGAATGCCAGCAATATGAGCTGGGCTGCCGGGGGCGCCCCGAGCCAGGACGCGGTCGACATGGTCAGTACGGCAAGGATCTGGCACAGCGCGCACATCAGCACGATGCGGTTACGGCTCGCCGTTGGGGCGAGGCGGCCGAACAGCGCGACCAGCGCGCCGAGGGCGGCAAAGCCGACGAGATGCGGCCAGGGCGACAGATAAGCGAGCGGCAGTGCGATCGCCGTGGTGAGGGCCGATTGCAGGCCGACCAGGGACGAATTGTGCAGGAAGGGCTGCGTCGCGAGGGCCATGCCCTCCCGGACCTGGTGCGGCTTCAGCAGATGGCGCACTGCGTCCACGCGGCGCGCCGCCGGTTTTCCGGAAGCATCGGGTTTGATAGGGTGGGGCGTCGGCTCGGTCATGTTGGCGCTTCTTCTCGGCGTTTGGCTTGCAGGGCTGACAGCCGCGCCGTTGAGGTGATCGGAGTGACGATGCATGACGATCCAGATCGGCGCCCGAAATGTCCATCAGCATATCCTCGACCCGGATGGGGCCGTGCGCCCATGCGGCCGACGATCTCGTGGCCCGTCATCCTTGGATGTTTGCTCCAGCCCGGGTCGTCGTGGGCCTGGTGGAGGTCGCCGTGGCAGATGCCGCCGTAGAGCACTTCCATCAGTACGTCGTTGGAGCGAAGCGTGCGCTGCGCGAAACGGAAGGGTGCGGGCGAGGATCCGGGCGACTGCGCCGCGCCATGCCAGTGCTTCAGCCTCGACGGGAACCAGAGGATATCGCCTGGGCGGATCTCCTTGATCGCACTGCCCTCGCGCCGCACTCGTCCCAGTTCTGAGACGACGAGGAGCGTCCGGCGCAGCG
>NZ_CBDDFJ010000015.1:0-30724 GCF_965227005.1 Roseococcus sp. | reverse complement strand
CTGGTCGAGCGCCCGGCCTATGAACGCGCCGGGGGCCACGCGGCCATCCGCGGCGTGTTGCACGATGCCATCGCCCTGGCCCGCCGCTTCCGGCAAACCGGCTCCGACACCGAGGTCGTCGACGGCGCGCCTTTGGCCGCCTGCCGCATGTATGACGGCTTCGGCGATGCCTGGTCTGGATTCCTCAAGAATGCGCGTGAGGGAATGGCCACACCTCTCGGCCTGCCCGTCTGGACGGTGCTGCTGGCCGGCGCGCATCTCTGGCCCTGGGCGCTGCTGCCCCGCCCCGAGGCCGCCGCCGCCATCGCCCTCACTTTCGCGCTCCGCGCCGCCGTCACCTGGCGCGCGCGCGAGCCCTGGTGGACCGTGCCCCTGCACCCTCTGACGGTCCTCGTCGCCCTCGCTTTGCAATGGACGGCCCTGGTCCGCGGCGCGCTTGGTTACCCGGCGGGCTGGAAAGGGCGCGCATATCCCGGCACAAGACCGGCATGAACGATCTGGCCGCCCCGGAGACCCCCAACCGGGACCACGACACGGAAAATTTCCCGACCGCCTCGCTGATCCTGGCGAAGCCCGTGCGCGCGAAGGTCATGGCCTTCTACCGCTTCGTGCGCATGGCCGACGACATTGCCGACAGCCCCTCCTTGTCGCCCGCGGAGAAGATCGCCCGGCTCGATGCGATGGAAGCCGCGCTGGACGACCCGCGAACCGACCTCGCCGTCGCCGCGAAGATGCACCGCGAGCAGGTCGGCACGGATGAGGCCCGGCTCATGCTCGCCGCCTTCCGGCAGGATTCAGAGCAGCGCCGCTACGCCAACTGGACCGACCTCGAGGACTACTGCACCCGCAGCGCCGACCCTGTGGGCCGCATGCTGCTGCGCCTGCACGGCACCGATTCCGCCGAGGCCAGGCATGCCGCCGATGGCCTCAGCACGGCCCTGCAGATCCTGAATCACCTCCAGGACCTCGTGACCGACCGCGATGGCCTGGACCGCGTCTACCTCCCGCAATCCTGGCTGGATCTGGCCGGCGGCGAGGAGGCCTTCTTCGAGCCCGGCAACACCCGCCGCCGCGAGATTCTCGACGCCGCGCTGGACCGCGTGGAGGACCAGCTCGACCGCGCCGCCGCCTTGCCGCACCTCGTCGCCTCGCGCCGGCTGCGGCTGCAATCGGCCATGACCCTCGGCCTCGCGCGGCGGCTGCTCGCGAAGCTCCGCACGGCGGACCCCGTGCTGGGCCGCGTGGCCCTGGGCAAGCCGGAGATGGCCCTCGCGGGCCTCGCCGCCCCCTTCCCGGCGCCGTCCGACGCCCAGGTCGTCGCCGCGCGGGTGAGCCGCGCGGGCTCCTCCTTCGCGCGCGGCATGGCGACGCTGAAGGGCGACCGCCGCCGGGCGCTCTGGGGCGTCTATGCCTTCTGCCGAGTGGTGGACGACATCGCCGATGGCCGCATGCCCGAGGAGGAGAAGCGGCGCCTGCTGGCCGGCTGGCGCGCCAAGCTGACCACGCCCGATTGCGCCCTCTCGCGCGAGCTCCTCTGGGCGCGCGAGACCTTCGACATTCCCTATGCCGAATGCGACGCCATGATCGCGGGCATGGAGACCGATGCGGGCGACCGCGTGCGCCTGCCCGACCAGGCCGCGCTCGACCTCTATTGCCGCCGCGTCGCCGGCAGCGTGGGCGCGATGAGCGTGCGCATCTTCGGCGATCCCAAGGCCGAGGGCTGGGGCCTGGCGCTCGGTCATACCTTCCAGCTCACCAATATCCTGCGCGACGTGGATGAGGATGCGGTGCGCGACCGCGTCTACATCCCGCTGAGCGTGTTGAAGCGCGCGGGCATCCCCGACGGGCCGGCGAAGTCGATCGTGGAGCACCCGGCCTTCCCCGGCATCTGCAAGGAAATCGCCGGCCGCGCCACCGCCGGCTACTTCCAGGCCGAGGCCGTGCTGCCGCGCTATAACACCGAGGCGCTGCGCCCGGCGCGGGTGATGATGTGGGGCTATCGCCGCATCCTCGACCACATGATGGCGCGCGGCTGGTCGCTGCCGCGGGTGCGCGCGCGGCTGACCAAGGGCGAGAAGATCCGC
Organism: Roseococcus sp.; assembly: GCF_965227005.1. Lineage (NCBI taxonomy): Bacteria > Pseudomonadati > Pseudomonadota > Alphaproteobacteria > Acetobacterales > Roseomonadaceae > Roseococcus > Roseococcus sp. The sequence goes on along the minus strand of NZ_CBDDFJ010000015.1, from coordinate 28,640 downwards.
ATGGCGGTCTTCGCGGTCACCGGGCGGTGACGACCGCCTCCGATCGTGACGTGGAGCGGCCGGGCCTCGGTGTCACCCATGTGGTCGGCGCCGGCCTCGCCGGCCTCGCCGCCGCGCATGCGCTGGCGACGCAGGGCCGCTTGGTCACGCTGCATGAATCCACCCCGGGCGCGGGGGGCCGCGCCCGCGCGCTGCCCGACGGCACGGATAACGGCACCCATGCGCTGATCGGCGCCAACCGCGCCGCACTGAGCTTCCTCGACGCCATCGGCGCAAGGCAGTTCTGGCTGGAACCCGAGCCGAGCGGGCTGCCGGTCTTCGACATGGCCGATGGTTCCGCGCGGCTGGTCTCGCTCTCGCCTTTCGGCTGGTGGCGCTCCGACCGCCGCCCGGCCGGCGTCACGCCCGGCGCCGTGCTCGCCATGGCGGGGATGGCGCTGCCCGGCGAGGACCGCACCATCGCCGAGACGATGCGCGCGCATCCGGCCTTCCTGCGCGGCTTCGTGGACCCGCTGGTGATCGCCGCGCTCAACACGCCCTCCAGCGAGGCCTCGTCGCAGCGCCTCGGCCAGGTGCTGCGCCGCCTCGGCGCGCCCGGTGCCACGCGGCTGCTGGTCGCGCAGCGCGGACTTGGCCCGGACCTCGTGGAGCCGGCGCTTGCCGCGCTCAGTCTGGCGGGGGCGGCCTATCGGCCGGGCCATCGCCTGCGCGCCATCGCCCAGGAGGGGGGCCGCGCCACCACGCTGATCTTCCAGGACAACGAGACGCCACTCGGCCCGGCTGACCGCGTGATTCTCGCCCTCCCGCCCTGGGAGGCCCAGCGCCTGCTGCCGGACCTGCCCGCGCCCGAAGCCCACGCGCCCATCGTGAACCTGCATTTCGCGCTGGAATCGACCGGCCCCGTGCGATTCCTCGGGTTGATCGGCGCGCTGTGCCAATGGGTGCTGATCCGCCCGGCCGGCGTGGCGGTCACCGTCAGCGCGGGCGATTCCGAGGCCGAGCAGGACGTGGCCGAGCTCGCCCCCCGCGCCTGGGCGGAGATCCTCCAGGCCGTCCGCGCCTTCGGTGTCGCCGGCGACTGGCCCGAGGCGCCGCCGCCCTGCCGCGTCGTGAAGGAGCGCCGGGCCACGCCGCGCCATCGCGTGGGGCACATCCCCACCCCGCCGCGCCTGCCCCTCGCCAATCTCGCTCTGGCCGGCGACTGGACCTGGCCCGACCTGCCCGCGACCATCGACGCCGCCATCCGCTCCGGCCTCGCCGCCGCCCGCGCCTTGCCAGCATGACCCCCGCCGACGCCCTGGCCCGCCTCCGCACCGCCGAGGCCGAGGACGGGGCGCCGGACCTCGATCGACGCCGGGCGCTGCTCGCCGCGCTCCGCCGAAGCGTCATCGCCCGCGCCGAGGCCATCGCGGACGCCGCCAATGCCGATTTCGGCGAGCGCGACCGCACCGACACCCTGCTGGCGGATGTCCTCCTCGTCGCCGAGGCCGCGACCTATTCCCGCCGCTGGCTGCGCGACTGGGCGCGCCCGAAGCCCGCCCCCGTGCCGCTGCCCTTCTGGCCCGCGCGCGCCTGGACGGAATGCGTGCCCAAGGGCGTCGTCGGCGTCATGGCGCCGTGGAACTACCCCTTCCAGCTCGCTTTGCTGCCCGCGATCGACGCCATCGCGGCAGGCAATCGCGTCGTTCTGAAGCCCTCCGAGGCCACGCCCCGCATCGCCGCCCTGATCGAGGAGATCGCCGCCGAGGCCTGGGGGCCGCGCATCGCCGTCGTGATCCAGGGCGGCCCGGACATCGCGCGCGACTTCGCGGCCCAACCCTGGGATCATCTCGTCTTCACGGGCGGGACGGAGACCGGCCGCAAGGTCATGGCGGCCGCGGCGGCCCATCTCACCCCCCTGACGCTGGAGCTCGGCGGCAAATGCCCCGCGCTGATCCTCCCCGGCGCGGACCTCGCCGGCGCCGCCCGCAACATCCTCGCCGCGAAGTCGATCAATGCCGGGCAGACCTGCATCGCACCAGACACCGTGCTCCTGGTCGGCCACAGCGCCGCCGATTTCGCGCGCGCGGCGCGGGCCAGCGGCATCGCGGGAACGGGAACCGCCGTGATCAACCCCGGCCAGCAGGCCCGCCTGGACCGCATCGCCGAGGGCGTCACCATCGCCTGGACCGGGCCCGGCCCGAACGCGATCGGCCTGGCCTTTTCGTGGGGAGGCCTGGCGGAGGAGGAAATCTTCGGCCCCATCCTCGCGATGGAGGAATGCGCCGACCTGGCCGCCGCGATCGCTTGGATCCGCGCCCGCCCGCATCCTTTGGCCATCTACGCCTTCGGCGCCACGCGCGCCGAGGAGGCGATACTCGCTGCCTCCACCAGATCCGGCGCGCTGCTGACCGGCCGGGCGCTGGACTACGCCGCCTTTCCCGGGCTGCCCTTCGGCGGAATCGGCGCCTCCGGTTTCGGACGCCGCAACGGCGAGGCGGGATTCCGCGAGTTCAGCAATCTGCGCGCCCGCGCCCGACACGGCGGCTGGAGCCTGTCCCGCCTCCTCGATCGGCCGCGGACGGCGCTCGCGCAACGCCTCGCCCGACGCCTGGTGAAATAGGCCTCAGTTCTCCCGAAAGGCCCTGGCGAAGGAGTCCCGCACGGGCTGGGCCAGATACTGCCAGAAGGAGCGCTGCCCGAGCATCACATGCGCCTCCACCGGCATGCCTGGCGCCAGCGCCACGCCGGGGAGCCGGGCCAGCTGGTCGGGATCGATCCGGATTTGCGCGCGATAGTGCGAGGCGCGGGTCTGCTGGTCCGTGGTCACGTCCGCCGCGACGAAGGTCACATGCCCGTGAAGCGCCGGCACGAGACGCTGCCGGAGGCGCCCTTGATGAGCGGCGCGGCCTGGCCCGGCAGGGCATAGACACGCGGTGGCCCCTTGCGGGACCGGCAAGGGCCGTCCGGCGGGCCGCAGCCGGGGCAAGGCGAGGAAGGCCTGCAGGCGCGAAGGGAACGGCTGATCGGCGTATCGGCGGAGGGTCGGGCGCTCATGACGCGCGGCCGCAGGCGGCCTGGGCATGGCCCTGGCGGAAACACGTCATCACGAGGACCTCTCGCACATTTTGTGGATCGGAACCGGGAGCTGCTTCCCGCTCCCCGGCCCGCACAACCTGCGCCTGAGGTCCTTACCTATTCGTTAACGCGAACGCGATTTGTTCCGGTTCAGCCCCGGCCGCGACGCACGACGGCGGCCGCGCTGGGCCGCGCCGCGCCGACCGGCGTGCCGGCATCGAAGCCGAGGAAGCCGATCGAGGGCTGCGCCGCGCCGCCATTGGCTTGCCAGAGCTGCGGCAGCCGCGAGGGGCCGCTCACGGCCTGGACCGGGGCCGCCGGCGCGGCGCGGCCACGAGCGGCGGAGGCGCGCTCGGCACGCGAATCGGCCGGACGGGCCGTGGGCGCGCCAGAGGACGCGGCCGAGGGCGGGAGCGACGCGCCGCCCGAACCGCGGATCGAGAGCAGGTAGAACATGATCTCCGAATTGCCGCGATCCACGGCGGAATCGACCGCGGTCAGGCCCAGCGCGTTGCGCGAGCTGACCTCGGCGCCGCGGCTGACGGCGTCGCGCACGGTCTGGATATCGCCGCGGGCGATACCGTCGAAGAGCGCGTCATTGGGATTCATGGCCGAGGGCGGGGTCTCGGCGGGGATCGGCGCCTGCCCGCGCTGCGCGGCCACGCCGGGCAGCGCGGGCGCCGCCTCGCGAGGGCGCTGGTCGGGCGCCGGGCGCGCCGTGGTCCGGCCGCTGCCCAGCATGCCCTGAGCCAGGGCGGAGGGCGCGAAGGCGCAAGGAACCGCGAGGAGGGCGACGGCGGTGAGGGCCGTCCATGCCGTGCTGCGCATCATCTGTCGTCCTCCGAAGGTCGTGTCGTCGGCGAAGATCGCCCGGATCGGGGAGGCATAGCCCATGCCACCCAGCGCGGCGAGAGGCCGCTACCAGCTCATCGGCACGCTGAAACGCGCGCCCGCGGCGGGATTTTCGAGGAAGCGCTGCTCGCGCTGGTTGATCGCGCCCGTGGCCGCGGCGCCGCGTCCGGGAAGCTGCGGGTTGATGATGGTCGGGCTGATGGTCGCGACATTGGGCGGATCGATCTGCCGGGGGCGGTATTCGAGATCGATGTTCGGACGTGGCGCGAGCTCCGCCTGGGGAGCGGCCGGGGTCTGCGCCGGGAAGCCCGAGAAGCTCGGCATCGAAGGCACGCCGCCATCCATGTAGGCCCGGTCTCGCGGATTGGTGGGCCGGGCGCGGGGCCGGGCCGGCGCGACGCGCGGCGCCTCGATCCGAACCTGAGTGTCGATGCTCTGGGCCGAGGACGCCTCGCCCAGGCCAAGGACCGTGGCGGCCGCCACGAGAACGGACAGCCCCCAGCGCTGCCACGCGTGGCGCGCGGCAGCTTGGCGGCTGCGCCCTCGGCCCGGGCCCGTCAGGCCCATCTCACCGAGGAAAAGGCGAGTTCGTCCCAAGGGTTATCCCCCAAGCGGCAAACCGGACCTCGCAACGGTCCGTCTCCGCGGCAGATCCGGGTTCCGCCAGATGTGCCCGTTAGATGATCTGGGCCGGAACGGTCCAGATCAGAAGTAAATGGCAAGACGGCCATCCGATTCAAGCTCGGTCCGATCCTGACGGCAACTTCATGGCCCGGCCAGTGCTTTCGCACGCCGGGCCATGTCGCGACGCTCAGCGCGCGGCTTCGGCGAAGGCGAAGTTGTCGTAGCTGTTCTCGGCGACGCGGAACCACTGGAACAGCTCGCCGCGATAGGGGCGGTAGGAATCCCAGATGGTCTTGAAGCGCGGATTCTGCGCGGCCAGGTCGGCCATCATGGCCTCGTTGGAGCGCCAGGCGAGCTGCAGGATCTCGCGCGAATAGAAGCGCAGCTGCGCGCCGGCGGCGACCAGGCGGCGCAGCGCCAGCGGATTCAGGTGGTCGTAGCGGCTGACCATCTCGCTGTCCGCCTCGGCGCAGGCGACGCTCAGCGCCTCCTTGTAGAGGGCGGGCAGGCCCTCATAGGCGCGCTTGTTGATGAGCATGTGCAGCCGCGCCGCCGGCTCGAAGAAACCGGGCGCATAGTAGTACCGGGCGACGCGGTGGAAGCCGAGGCGCTCGTCGTCATGCGGGCCGGTGAACTCGGTGGCGTCGATCGTGCCGCGTTCCAGCGCGGGGTAGATGTCGGCCGGGGCGACGAGCGTGGGGTTCGCGCCCATGCGCTTGAAGACCTCGCCCGCGAGGCCGGAGATGCGGAACTTCAGCCCCTGCACATCGGCGACGGTACGGATCTCGTTGCGGAACCAGCCGCCCATCTGCGCGCCCGTGTCGCCGCAGGGCAGGCCGACGCAGTTGTAGTCCGAGAGCAGATTGTCGGCGAGCTGGTTGCCGCCGCCGTGGCGCAGCCAGGCCGTCGTCTGGCGGGTGTTGAGGCCGAAGGGAACGGCCGTGAAGAAGGCGAAGCCCGGCTCCTTGCCGATGTACCAATAGGTAGCGGTGTGGCCGCACTCGATGGTGCCGGCCTGCACGGCGTCGAGCACCTGGAGGCCGGGGACGATCTCGCCCGCCTGGAAGGCCTGGATGCGGAACTTGTTCTCGGTCAGCGCGGCCACGCGGGCCGCGACCTTCTCCGCCGTGCCGAAAAGGACGTCGAGGTTGCGCGGGAAGCTCGACTGGAAGCGCCAGCGCAGCTCGGGCAGGGCCTGGGCGAGGGCCGGCGCGGCCAGCGCGGCCGGGGCGGCGCCGGCGGCCGCGCCGAGGATAAGGCGACGATTCATTTGGCAATTCCCTCCCAGGAATGAAGAACCACTGTTCTCGCCCTTAACCTAGTGTCCCAATTCGGGGAAGGCCAAAGCGACTCTCTTGCCATTGACCGTCAAGGGTAGGTTAATGACACGCAAAGGTTGCCAGGAAAGTCGAAAATGATCGCAATAGTGGCGGCCGGCAGGACCAAGTGGTTGTCCGGCCTGTTCCTATGCCTTGCTCTTCTGACCGGCTTAGTGGGACCCTCCTGGGCCCAGACGGGCAACCCGACCCACGATGCTTTCCAGGCCCGGTCCGACCAGGAACGCCGACAGGCCATGCTCCAGGCACTGCGCGGTCAGGGCGACGCCTGCAACACCGTGGTCGTGGCCTTCCACGCCGGCTTCGACAGCAACCGCACTTCCTATTGGGACATGCGCTGCGCCGATGGCTCGGCCTATCGCGCGCGGCTTCCCTCCGAGCGCTTCGCCGGCGCCGCCTTCCTGCGCTGCGGCGCGGCAGCGCCCGCGCCCCAGGGCGGTCCTTGCTTCCAGCCGGTCGCCAGTGCCGCCGTCCTCGCCGCCAATACCGGCCGCCCGGGGAGCGAGACGCAGTGCCGGGCAGCCTGCGCGACGCAGCCGGCCGCGGGCCAGAACATGTGCGTGCAGCGCTGCGTCTCGGGCCAGGGCATCGAGGTGGGCGTCCAGGCCTCCGCCGCGCTTCCGGCCAATTCCCGTTTCGGCGCGATGTATTTCACCGACAATCCCGTGCCCGCCTATGGCTTCGCCAATGGCGCGACGGATCGCCTGGACGTGAACATGCGCGCCGTCCGCTCCTGCCAGACCATGGCCGGCCGGGTGCCCTGCAAGTTCCAGGGCGAGCTGGTGAACCAGTGCGGCGCCGTCGCCATGGCGATCAGCCGCCACCCGATGGCGATGGTCATGACGGCCGACCTCTCCACCCAGGTGCTGAACCTGGCCACCATCGGTCAGGGCGCCGACAAGGCGGCCGCCGAGGCCGCCGCCCTGCAGGCCTGCCGCCGGGCCGAGGGCCCGGGCGTGCAGTGCCGCGTGATGGCCTCCGGTTGCTGAGATGACCCTGCCCGACCAGACCCCCAAGAGGATCTCCATCATGCGACGTTCGCTCGCCGCCTTCGGCATGGCCGCGCTCCTGGCCGGGCCGGCACTGGCCCAGGCTCAGACTCAGACCCAGCCCCCGCGTCCCCAGGCAGCACGTGCCCAGGCCGCTCCCGCCCGCGTGTCGACGATCGACCAGGTGAAGGCGCGCGGCACGCTGGTCTGCGGCGTGAACGGCGTGCTGCCCGGCTTCTCCGCGCCGGATCCGCAGGGCGTGATGCGCGGCTTCGACGCCGATTTCTGCCGCGCCATCGCCGCCGCGGTGCTCGGCGACGCGGCCAAGGTCCGCTTCGTCAATCAGGCGACGGCGGAAGCCGGCCTCGAGGCTCTGGGCAACCGACAGATCGACCTGCTGGTGCGCAACACGACCGCCACCATGTCGCGCGATTCCAACCGTCCCGTGACGGCCGGTCCCATCATCTTCTACGACGGCATGAGCTTCCTGGTGCCGCGAAGCCTGGGGATCTCCAGCCCCCGTCACCTCGGCGGAAAGACCATCTGCTGGGCCGGCGCCGAGGGCCAGCAGGGCGGCGCGGAAGAAAACCTCACCGGCTTCTCGCGGAGGCATTCCATCACCTGGACGGTGAAGCGCTTCGACACGCAGCCGCAGGTGGTGGCCGCGATGAACTCGGGCGAATGCCAGGCCTTCGCCGCCGATGGCGGCGCCCTGGCCGCCCGCCGCGTGACGGACTTCGCGGAGCCGGGCAACTGGTCGGTGCTGCCCGAGATCATCTCCAGCGAGCCGCTGGTCCCCTGGGTGCGCGCGGGCGACGAGCAATGGCGCGACATGATCTTCTGGGCGGCGCATGCGCTCATCGGCGCCGAGGCCTTCGGCGTGACCTCGCAGAACCTGCCGCAGAACCTGACCAACTCCGACTGGCGCGTCCGGCGCCTGCTGGGGACGGAATCCGACCTCGGCCGCGGCTTCAACCTGCCCAACACCTGGGCGGCGCGGATGATCGCCGCGGTGGGCAATTACGGCGAGATGTTCGAGCGAAATCTCGGCCGGCAGTCGATCATCGGCATGGATCGCGGCGTGAACGACCAATGGACGCGCGGCGGGCTGATCTACGCCATCCCGACGCAGTGACGTTGATCGGGGCGGCCCTTCTGGGGCCGCCCCGTCTTGCCTACAGGATGTAGCGCGAGAGATCCGCGCTTGCGGCCAGGGTGGCCACGCGGTCCTTCACCATCGCCGCATCCACCGTCACGCTCTCCCCGCGCCGGTCGCTGGCGGAGAAGCTGACCTCCTCCAGCAGCCGCTCCAGCACCGTGGAGAGACGCCGCGCGCCGATATTCTCGACGGTCGCGTTGATCTCCGCGGCAAGGTCGGCCAGGGCGTCGACGGCCTCGGGCTTGAAGTCCAGCTCCAGGCCTTCGGTGCCCATCAGCGCGCTCGCCTGCTTGAGCAAGGAGTGCTCCGGCTCGGTGAGAATGCGCCGGAAGTCCTCACGGGTCAGGGCCTTCAGCTCCACGCGGATCGGCAGGCGGCCCTGCAGCTCGGGCAGCAGGTCCGAGGGCTTGGAGAGATGGAAGGCGCCGCTGGCGATGAAGAGGATGTAGTCCGTCCGTACCGGGCCGTGGCGGGTGTTCACCGTCGTGCCCTCGATGAGCGGCAGCAGGTCGCGCTGCACGCCCTCGCGGGACACGTCGCCGCCGCGCACGCCGCCCTCGCTCGACCTCGCGATCTTGTCGATCTCGTCGAGGAAGACGATGCCGTTGTTCTCGGCGTTCTGCACGGCCGCGCGGGTCAGCGCCTCCTGGTCGACGAGCTTGTCGGCCTCCTCGCGCGTCAGCGCCTCGCGGGCGGCGGCCACGGTCATCTTCCGCGGCTTGGCGCGGCCGCCGAACATCTTGCCGAACATGTCCTGCATGTTCTGCATCTGGCCGGGCGGCATGCCGGGCATGTCCATCATGCCGACGGGCTGACCGGGCGTCTCGGTGACCTCGATCTCGATCTCCCGCGTCTCGATCTGCCCCTCGCGGAGCATCTTGCGGAATTTCTGCTTGGTATCGCCCTGCGCGCCTTCGCCGGTGAGCGCGGTGATCAGGCGCTCCTCGGCATGCAGCTCGGCCTTGGCCTGCACGCCCTTCCGCGCCGTGTCGCGCGTCTGGACGATCGAGGCCTCGACCAGGTCGCGCACGATGGATTCCACGTCGCGGCCGACATAGCCGACCTCAGTGAACTTCGTGGCCTCGACCTTGAGGAAGGGCGCGTTGGCGAGCCTGGCCAGCCGCCGCGCGATCTCCGTCTTGCCGCAGCCCGTGGGGCCGATCATCAGGATGTTCTTCGGCACCACCTCCTCCTGCCAGGAGTCGGGGAGCTGCTGGCGGCGCCAGCGGTTGCGCAGCGCGATGGCGACCGCGCGCTTGGCATCGTGCTGGCCGATGATGAAGCGGTCGAGCTCGCTGACGATCTCGCGCGGGGAGAGGTTCACCGTCTCCGGCGCCGTGATGACGTCACTCATCGCCGAGGGTCTCCAGAATGAAGTTGCCGTTGGTGTAGACGCAGATATCGGCCGCGATCTTCATCGAGCGCCTGGCGATCTCCTCGGCGGAGATGCCGTCCACCGTCATCAGGGCGCGCGCGGCGGACAGCGCGTAGTTGCCGCCGGAGCCGATGCCGATGATGGAATCCTCCGGCTCCAGCACGTCGCCCTGGCCGGTGAGCAGGAGCGAGCGGTCCTTGTCGGCCACCGCCAGCAGCGCCTCCAGGCGGCGCAGGTAGCGGTCGGTCCGCCAGTCCTTGGCGAGCTCGACGCAGGCGCGTTCGAGCTGGTCGGGGAAGCGCTCGAGCTTGGCTTCGAGGCGCTCCAGCAGCGTGAAGGCGTCGGCGGTCGCGCCCGCGAAGCCGGCGATCACCTTGCCCTGGGCAATGCGCCGCACCTTGCGCGCATTGTTCTTGACCACGGTCGGGCCGATCGAGACCTGCCCATCGCCCGCCATGGCGACTTTGCCGTCGCGGCGGACGCAAAGGATCGTGGTGCCGTGCCACCCGATCATGTCGTTTTGGGATGTTTGCATGGGAGCGATGTGGCGTCTGCGATGCCTTTCGGCAATCCGGGTTGTCCGCCTGCATGACTGGTCCCAACCTGATGCATCGGAGGAATCGCTCGCCATGCTGCCCTGTCTCGTCCCGGATGCCGTCCACGCCTTGCCGCTCCACGTCGTGACGCCGGAGGGATGGGAGCATCTGCCCGGCGCGGGCTTCGCGAAGGCGTCCGGCTTCACCGGCAAGCCGGGCGAGATCGCGCTGCTGCCGGGCGAGTCCGGCCTGGGCGGCGCGCTGTTCGGCCTGCCGAAATCGGCCGAAGGCTATGGCGCCCTGCCCTATGGCCTGCCGGAGGGCTCGGCCTGGGCGCTTCAGGGCGGCGACGCCTTCCAGGCCACCCTGGGCTGGTGCCTCGGGGCCTATCGCTACACCCGCTTCAAACCCGGAAAGCGCGCCCCCGCGCGGCTCGTGACCCCGCCCGGCGGGGAGGCGGCGCAGATCCAGGCCACCGCCATCTGGCGCGCGCGCGACCTGATCAATGCGCCCGCGAATCATCTCGGCCCGGCCGAGCTTGCGGCGGCCGTCGGCAATGTGGCCGCGGCCCATGGCGCGGCCTTCCGGGTCATCGAGGGCGAGGAGCTGCGCCAGGGCTTCCCGGCCGTGCACGCCGTCGGCCAGGGCAGCCCGCGGGCGCCGCGCGTCGCGGTGCTGGAATGGGGTGCTGCGGATGCGCCGCTAGTGGCGCTCTGCGGCAAGGGCGTGTGCTTCGACACGGGCGGGCTCGACCTCAAGCCGCCCTCGGGCATGCTGCGGATGAAGAAGGACATGGGCGGCGCGGCCGTGATGCTCGGCCTGGCCGAGGCGCTGATGGCGGCCAAGGCCCCCATCCGGCTGCTGCTGCTGGTGGGCGCGGTGGAGAACAGCGTCTCAGGCGAGGCCTTCCGGCCGCTCGACGTGATCCGCACGCGCAAGGGCCTCACCGTCGAGGTCGGCAACACCGATGCGGAGGGCCGCCTCGTCCTGTCGGACCTGCTGACCTATGCTGGGGAGCACGCGCCCCGGCTCATCCTCAATGGCTGCACCCTGACCGGCGCCGCCCGCGTGGCGCTCGGGCCGGACCTTCCCGCGCTCTTCTGCAACGACGAGGCCCTGGCCGGGGCGCTGCTCGCCGGCGGGCTGGCCGCGGGCGAGCCGATCTGGCGGCTTCCCTTACACGATGGTTATGCAAACTGGCTCGATAGCGGCATCGCGGATCTCAACAATGTCTCCACCCGGCCCATGGCCGGCGCCATCGTCGCGGCGCTCTTCATGAAGCGCTTCGTGCCCGAGGCCATCCCCTGGGCGCACCTGGATCTTTATGGCTGGAACGACGCCCATCGGGCCGGCCGTCCGGAGGGCGGCGAGGCCACCGGATTGCGCGCGGCGCTCGCCGGAATCCTTGATTTCCTCAGGTCGACCGACAAATCGACATCGTAATGAATAGACCCGCACATGCGGCGAAAATGAACTTCTTGCAATTCGTTGCCGTTCTGCGTCTAATAGCGCCTTCGCTTCCCATGAGGTTGGGAAGATTTCGCAACGCCGCGTTTCGGGTCCGAACCATTCCGAACACCGAAGACTCCTTTGTTACGCGGCGTGCAGAAGGAAGTTTGCCATGGCGATCCAGATCAATCCGGACCAGCTCGTTGGAATCCTTCGGGATACGATTGTGGCGCTGGTCCGCCGCGACGGACCCGACCTTTCGGCCCGCCAGCTCGGCGTGTTCCTGACGGTCTATCTGAGCCCCAGCCCGCACACCGTGCGCGGCCTCGCCCTCGACCTGAATGTCTCCAAACCGGCCATCACGCGGGCGCTGGACCGGCTGGGCGAACTCGATCTCGCGCGCCGCAAGGTCGATCCGATGGACCGCCGCAGCGTGCTGGTTCAGCGCACCCTGAAGGGCGCGATCTTCCTCCGCGAGCTGCGGCAGACGATGGCAGAGGCCGAGGGCATCATCTCCCCGCAGGTCCACCAGGAAGAATTCGCCTGAGCGCCTTCGCGCCTCAGCCCAATTCCCGGATCCCGAGGCGGCTCGTCACGTAGCGAAGTAGGAGCTGCGTCTCGGCCTCGGCGCAGATCATCAGCCCGGTCAGCAACAGCGTGAGCGGGCGGGTTTCGCCGGGCGGCTGGACCGCGCCGGCGGTGTCGATCTCCACCAGAAGATCGCCGGGCGCGCAGGGCGGGATCGTCAGGCGCAGTTGGCGCGCCTCGCCGGGGCCCAGCGCCGCGGCCATCCAGGGATCGGGCTCCGCGCCGGGCCGGATGGATCGCAACCGGACGGTCGTTGCGATTCCCGGCACGCCGGTGACCTCCAGGTTCAGGACCAGGTTGCCGTGCGGCGGCGCCGGCAGGGGAAGGCGCAGCCGCGCCGGCCCCGCGCTCGCCCAGATGCCCCAATCCTCCTGCTCCCCCCAGCCCTCGCCCTCGCAGAGCAGCTGGTGCAGCAGCGTGAAGGGGATCGGCAGCTCCGGCAGGTCGGGGATCTGCGGCCGCTCGAAGCCGATGCGCTCGCCGATCGGGAAATAGAGGCGCGCCAGCGGGTCCGGCAGTGGCTCGGCCGGCGCCAGCAGCGCGGCGACGAGGCCCTCGGCCACCTCGCGCCAGCTCCGCAGGGCCATGCGGCCGGGGATCTCGGCCTCCAGCCGCCGCCGGCGCGCCGGGTCGCGGATCAGGCCCCAGGCGAGCTCCGCCAGCTCGGGCTCGCTTTGCGGCGTGAAATAGAGCGCGGCCGAGCCGCCGGCCTGGCGCAGGCTGGTATGATCGGGCGCCAGCACGAGCTTGCCATGGGCCAGCGCCTCGGTGACGGGCAGCCCCCAGCCCTCGTAGAAGCTGTTGAAGACGGTGAAGAGGCAGCGCTCGTAGAGCAGGGCCAGCAGGCCGTCGCCCACGTCGGTGAGATGCGTCACCCGCTGGCGCAGCTCTGGCGCGGCGCGGATGAGGTCCAGCACCGGGCCGGACTGGTAGCCGCTGCGGCCCAGCAGCACGAGGTCGGGCATCACGGCGTGGCCATGGCGGCGCAGCAGGCTCAACCAGGCGTGCAGCAGCAGCAGGTGGTTCTTGCGGCCCTCGATCGTGGCCACGCAGAGCACGAAGGGCCGACCGTCCCGCAGGAATTCGGGAAGTTCGCACACTTCGTCCTCCGGCATGGCGGGGAGCCGGGCGTCGAGGGGCATGGTGTCCACGCCGATATCGAGGCCGGGGAGGATACGGCGCTGCCAGACGCGGAAGTCACGCGCGCAGCAGTCGCTGGTGGCCAGAACGCGGTCGAGCTGAAGGCAAAGGCCGAGGAAGTGCTCCGTGAAGGCCCGCGTGAGCCCGATGGCGCAATGCTCGGGCACGGCAAGGGGGATGGTGTCGTGGATCAGCGCGGCGATCACGACGCCCTGCGCCTGCCGCAGCTCGCGCAGCCTGCGGAGCTGCTGGGGATTCGCCCCGGTGAGGCCCAGCGCCACCAGGCGGTCGCCCCGCTCGAAGGCGAAGGGAGCGGCCACGGAGCGTTCGGTCCGGGCGGCGCGGCGCAGTTCGGTCCAGTCCGGCGCATCGGCCGGGCCGCCGCGTCGCGAGCCCTGGATCAGTTCGCGCAGCAGCGGCCAGGGAAAGCCGGTGAAGCGCCCTTGTTCGGGCGAAAAGGTCGCGAGCTCGAACAGCGGCGGCAGGCCGGGTTCGAACCCGGCCTCGAGCACCGCCATCTGCACCCGCGCGACGCCCATCGGCGTCCGGTTCCCCTCGAGGAAATCCAGCAGGTCCGTGAGATCAACGACGATTCGCGGCATCAGCTCCGGCCATAGGTGTCCTCGATGCGCACGATGTCGTCCTCGCCGAGATAGGAGCCCACCTGCACCTCGATGAGCGCGAGGGGGATCATGCCAGGATTTTCCAGCCGGTGCGTGCAGCCGAGCGGCAGATAGACGCTCTGGTTCTCCGTCAGCAGGATGCTCTCCGCATCGCGCTGCACCCGCGCCGTGCCGCTCACCACCACCCAGTGCTCGGCGCGGTGATGATGCTTCTGCAGCGAGAGCTGGCCGCCCGGACGCACGACGATCTGCTTCACCTGGAAGCGGCTGCCCATGATGAGCCCCTCGTAATGACCCCAGGGGCGGTACATGCGCCGGTGCTCGGTGGCGAGCTTGTTGCCCTTGGCGCGCAGCCCTTCGACGATCTTCTTCACGTCCTGGGCGCGGTCGCGCGGCATGGCCAGCACGGCGTCATCCGTGACGACGATCACCACATCCTTCAGCCCGAGCACGGCGGTCAGGATTCCCTCCGAGCGGACCAGGCAGCCCTCGGCGTCGATGGCTTCGATCGGCCCCTGCAGGACATTGCCCTGGGCGTCCTGCGGCGAGGCCTCCCACAGCGCGTCCCAGCTGCCCACGTCGCTCCAGCCGAGATCGGCCGGCACGACGGCGGCGTGGCGCGTGTGCTCCATCACCGCATAGTCGATCGAGACGGAGGGCGCCTTGCGGAAGGCCTCCGCGCCGAGACGGATGAAGTCGAGGTCGCGCGAGGAGGTGGCCAGCGCCGCGCGGGCGGCGGCCAGAACCTCCGGCGCGTGCTGGGCCAGCTCCTGCAGCAGCGTCGCGGCGGTGGCGACGAACATGCCGCTGTTCCAGACATGCTGGCCGTCGGTCGAGAGGCGCTCGGCGGTCTGCAGGTCCGGCTTCTCCTTGAAGCTGGCCACGACATGCACGCCCGGCACCTCGCCCAGAGCCTCGCCCATCTGGATATAGCCAAAGCCGGTATGCGGCTGGTTGGGGCGCATGCCGAAGGTCACGATGCGCCCGGTGCGCGCCGCCGCGGCGGCCAGGCCGAGTGCGGCATGCAGCGCGGGCACGTCGTTGATCGCGGCATCCGCCGCCATGATCCAGACCACGGCATCGGCATTGGTTTCCGCCACCAGCAGCGCGGCGGTGGCGATGGCGGGGGCGGAGTTGCGGCCCTCCGGCTCCAGGACGATCTGGGGGTCGCGGATGCCGCCGTCGCGCAGCTGCTCGGCCACCAGGAAGCGATGCGCCTCGCCCACCACGGCGATCGGCGGCGCGAATCCGGGGCCCGAGGCGCGCGCGGCGGTGTCCTGGACCATGGTCTGCCCGGAAAGCAACGGCCAGAACTGCTTGGGGTTCGACTCGCGCGACAGCGGCCAGAGCCGGCTGCCGGTTCCGCCCGAGAGGATGACGGGAACGATGTCGTTTGCACTCATGTGGCGAAGCATTCCTGTATCTCAGTGCGAGCGGATGTGCCGGCAGATGCGGGTGATTTCATGGCAGCCTTGTCGCCTTGTCGCCGCGAAGGCAAGGTGCGCCGCATGGCGTTTGAAGCACCTCGTATCTGGATGGACGGCTTCTCGCTCACCCATTCCCACGGCACCGGCATCAGCACTTACTCGCGCGGGCATGCGGCCACGCTTCGCGGGCTAGGCGCATCGCTCGGTATTCTCTATGGGCGGCCCTTGCCCCAGCTCAAGGACGCGACGGAGCGCGAGGTGCGGTTCTTCGACGCCCGCGCCAGGCCCAACCGCTCCTTCCGCCAGCGCCTGATCGACATGGCGCGCGAGCCGCGCGGGCCGCTGGCGCAGCCGGTGCAGATCTCGCGCATGGTGGACAACACCGCCACCTCCGCCATCACCTTCCGCAACTTCTCGACGGCGAGCCTGCCCCCGGTCGACGAGCTGTGGAACGCCAACGACGCCTTCGGCCGGGCGCTGGTGAACTTCTCTCTGACCGGGCGGCTGCTGCCCGTCCGCGTCCAGGGCGCGCCGCCGGCGCTCATGCACTGGACCTACAGCCACGCCATGCGGCTGGTCGGCGCGCGCAACATCTACACCATCCACGACCTGATCCCCCTGCGGCTGCCCTGGGCGACGCTCGACATCAAGTCCCGCTGGCTGAACACCCTGCGCATCCTGGTGCGCGACGCGGCGCATATCGTCACCGTGTCGGAGCATGCGCGCCAGGACGTGATCTCGCAGTTCGGTATCGCCGAGGACCGCATCACCAACACCTACCAGCCGGTCTTCGCGCCTGCCGAGCCGATGGACGAGGGCATGTCCGTCGCTCGCCTGCGCGCGGCGCATGGGCTGGAGCCGCGCGGTTATTTCCTTTTCGTTTCGACCATCGAGCCCCGGAAAAACCTCGCGCGGATGCTGGATGCCTATCTCGCCTCCGGCGTCAGCACGCCCTTCATCATCGTCGGCAACGTGGCCGAGCACGGCAAGGACGAGATGCGCCTGCTGACCGAGGCCAATGGCACGCGCACGGCCGACGGGCGGATCCGCCACCTCGGCTATGTGCCGCGGCTCGACGTGGACATCCTCCTGCGGCATGCCAAGGCGCTGTGCTTCCCCTCGCTCTATGAGGGCTTCGGCCTGCCGGCCATCGAGGCCATGCAGCTCGGCACCGCGGTGCTGACCTCCAACACCTCCTGCATGCCCGAGGTCGTGGGGGATGCGGCCCTCACCGTGACGCCGACCGACACGCGCGGCCTGGCCGAGGCGCTGCGCGCGCTGGACGGCAATGCCGATCTGCGCGGCCGGCTCGAACTGGCCGGGCCACGCCGGGCCACCGAATTCAACCCGGAACGCTATGCCGAGCGGCTGGGCGCGCTCTACGCTCGCCTCGGCATCGACCTGCCGGGAGGGCGCGGATGATCACCATCGGCGAATTGCTGCACGGCTCCGACGCGGATTTCGTGGTGAACGCCTATCTGGCCGTGCTCGGACGCTGGCCGGACGAAGCCGGCTACGACCACCATCTCGCCGGGATCCTAGGCCGTCCCGAGCGGCGCCCGGCGGCGCTGCAAGGCATTCTCGGCTCGGAAGAGGCGCGGCTGAAGGCCCGTCCCTTCTCGATGGACGCGACGCCCGTCCCGCCGGAGCGCGCCCTGGCCGCGCAGCTGCGCCTGCGGACCGATGCCCTGCGGGCCGATCTGGCCGCGCTGCGCGACACGCCCGTTCCCCCCTCGCCCGGATTGGCGAGCGAGGTCCTGGCCCTGGGGACGGAGCTGGCCGCGCTGCGCCTGGAGATGCGCGAGCGCCTGGCCGGGCTGGAGGCGCTGATCGCCGGGAAGCTGCCGCCGGCGCCCAGCCTCTCGCCCGCGCTCTCGCTGGATTACGTCAACGACCTCGTCGAGGGGGCGCAGACGCAGCTCGCGCACCGGCTGCGCGCGCTGGAAAAGCGGCTGGCGGGCTGACGCCGGCCGCGCAGGCGGACCAATCCCCGTCGCAATGCCCTCGAAATTGGTCCGGTCCCCTGCGCCATTTGCACCCCTGTGGACCGCACCATGCAAAGCCATATCTCTTTCAAAGCAACAGCGAAGGGCGATAGCCTGACTGCCATGACCAAGCCGCGCGTCGCCCTTTTCGTCACCTGTCTCGTGGACCTCTACAGGCCCTCGGTCGGCTTCGCGGCCCTTCGCCTCCTCGAGGAGGCCGGGTGCGAAGTCGTCGTCCCCGAAGCGCAGACCTGCTGCGGCCAGCCCGCCTTCAACGGCGGCGACCGCGCCTCCGCCCAGGCGATCGCCCGCCAGGTGATCGATCACTTCGCGGGTTACGACTACATCGTCGCGCCCTCGGGCTCCTGCGCGGGGATGATGGCGCATCATTATCCGAGCCTCTTCGGCGACACCGACCCGCATTATCGCGGCAAGGCCGAGGCCATGGCCGCCAAGACGCATGAGCTCGTCTCCTTCCTCACCGATGTGCGGGGGATGGAGCGCGTGAAGGCGCAATACGACGGCAACGTCACCTATCACGACAGCTGCGCAGGCCTGCGCGAGCTCGGGGTGAAGGCGCAGCCGCGCCGCCTGCTCGACACCGTCGAGGGACTCAGCGTCACCGAGCTGGCCGAGCCCGAGATCTGCTGCGGCTTCGGCGGCACCTTCTGCGTGAAGTACCCCGAGATCTCGACCCGGATGGTCACCGACAAGATCAAGGACGTCACCGCCACGGGCGCCGACACGCTGCTCGCCGGCGATATGGGCTGCCTGCTCAACCTCGCCGGCCGGCTGCGCCGCGAGGGCAGCGACGTGCATGTGCGCCACGTCGCGGAAGTGCTGGCGGATATGACGCGGGAAGTCCCGCCAATCGGAGAGGCATCATGAGCCTGACCCTGGACAGCCTCGCCGACGAGGTCGCCGAGCGCGCCTTCGCCCGCCGCAGCCCCGCCGAAGTCCGCGCGGCGATCCCCGGCTCGGATGCCGAGCTGCAGGATTTCGCCGACAGCTGGACGCGGCTGGAGACGGACGGCTTCATGCGTGATGGCGGCCGCTATCGCCTGCGCCGCCTGGCCAATTTCTCGGCCCTCCCCGTCGAGGCGGGCCATCGGCGCGGCCTGCACCGCGCGCATTTCCAGGCCAGCGTCCACAACACGCTGAATGGCGGCGTGGACCGCTGGTTCGCCCCCGTCGAGGACGCGACGGTCGCCAATCCCTTCTGCCAGGGCCTGCTCGAACTCGGCCGCGACGTGGCGGACCGGCTGCATCCGAACACCGCCTGGTTCGTCGAGATGCATCAGTTCCGCGTGCAGGCGAAGGCCAATTCCCCCGGCCATCCGACGCCCGAGGGCGTGCATCACGACGGAGTGGACGTGGTCCTCATCGCCATGCTGGCGCGCACCAACCTCGCCGGCGGCGAGACGCGCGTGACCGATGACGAAGGCCGGGAGCTCGCCCGTTTCACGCTGGACGGGATGCTGGACCTCACCATCCTGGACGACCGCCGCGTGATGCACGGCGTGACGTCGGTGGAGCCGGCCGATCCCGCCCTGCCCTCGACGCGCGACGTGCTGGTGCTGACCTGGAAGCGCGCTCAGCCGAAGTAGGCGCGCCACCAGTCGACGAAACGGCCGAGGCCCGTGCGCAGATCCGTCGTCGGCGCCCAGCCGAAGTCGCGCTTCATCGCCGAGACGTCGGCGAAGGTGCCGGGAACGTCGCCGGGCTGCATGGGCTTGAGCACGCGCTCGGCCTTCACGCCCAGCGCCTCCTCCAGGATCGCCACCATGTCGAGCAGCGCCTCCGGCCGGCTGTTGCCGATGTTGTAGGTGCGATGCGTGCCGGCGGCGGGCGCGTGGTCCAGCGCGGCGAGGATGCCGGTGACGATGTCGTCCACATAGGTGAAGTCGCGCATCATCCGGCCCTCGTTGAAGAGCTGGATGGGGCGGCCCTTCAGCATCGCGTCGGTGAAGAGCCAATAGGCCATGTCGGGGCGGCCCCAGGGGCCATAGACGGTGAAGAAGCGCAGCCCGGTCTGCGCCAGGCCGTAGAGGTCCGAATAGGACTTGCTCATCATCTCGCCGGCCAGCTTGGTGGCGGCATAGAGCGAGGCGGGGCGCTCGGCGCGGTCGGTCTCGCGGAAGGGCTGGCCGTCATGGCGCGAGCCGTAGACCGAGCTGGTGGAGGCATAGACCGTGTGGCCGATCCGCCCCTCGCTGCGGCGCACGCCCTCCAGGATGGACAGGTGGCCGGTGACATTGGCGGCGGTATAGGCGAAGGGCGCCTCCAGCGACCAGCGCACGCCGGCCTGGGCGCCCAGATGGACCACGCGGTCGATCCCGGGATGCGCGGCCATCAGCGCCAGCACGTTCTCGCTGTCCGCGAGGTCGAGTCGATGGAATTCGAAGGCGCTGGGCGCCGCCTTGCCGGTGAGGGCGGCGAGCCGCGCCTCCTTCAGCTTCGGGTCGTAATAGGGGTTGATGTTGTCGAGCCCGATGACGCGCTCGCCGCGCGCCAGCAGGGCCTGCGCGACATGCGCGCCGATGAAGCCGGCCGCGCCGGTGACGAGGACCTGGCCCATCGTCAGGCGGTCCGCATCGGTCGAGGAATGGCGGTCATGAGGATCGGCCGGCCTTTTCCGCTTTCGGGGAGGGGTGGAGAGCTATCACAGAACGGGGCGGACGGAAAAAGCCTCCGTCCGCCGTCATGTCAGCTTCCGGTCTCTTCGCGCATCAGCTCCAGCCGGAGCCATTCCTCGCCCGCCGCCTCCAGGGTTGCCTGACGCTCGGCCAGCGCCGCCGTGCGCTGCTGGAAGCCCTTGGGATCGCGCGCATAGAGCCCCGGATCGGCCAGCCAGTTCTGCAGCACGTCGATCTCCTTCTGCAGCTTCTCCATCGTCGCCGGCAGGGTGTTCAGCGCGTGCTGGTCCTTGAAGCTCATGCGCTTGGAGCTCGGCGGGGGCGAAGCCGGGGCGGAGGCCGTGCCGCGCAGCGTGGTGGATT
This sequence comes from Roseococcus sp., assembly GCF_965227005.1. NCBI lineage: Bacteria > Pseudomonadati > Pseudomonadota > Alphaproteobacteria > Acetobacterales > Roseomonadaceae > Roseococcus > Roseococcus sp. The sequence goes on along the minus strand of NZ_CBDDFJ010000015.1, from coordinate 8,500 downwards.
CCCGCGGCGCCCGCGTGGCGCTGCGCGCCGCGACGCCCTCGCCGCGCTGGTTGAGCATGTCGCTGTAGCCGCCGGCATAATCCTGCCAGCGCCCATTCCCCTCGGACATGATGATCCCGGTGCAGACGCGGTCCAGGAAGTCACGGTCATGGCTGACGAGCAGGACGGTGCCGCCGTAATCGGCCAGCATCTCCTCCAGCAGGTCTAGCGTCTCCAGGTCGAGGTCGTTGGTCGGTTCGTCGAGCACCAGCAGGTTCGACGGCGCGGCCAGCGCCTTGGCCAGCAGCACCCGCCCCCGCTCGCCGCCCGAAAGCTTGCCGACCGGCGTGCGCGCCTGCTCGGGGCTGAACAGGAAGTCCTGCATGTAGCCGATGACATGGCGCGGCTTGCCGTCGACCCAGACCTGGTCGCCATTGCCTTCCGTCAGCGTGTCGGCCAGGGTCTGGGCGGGGTTGAGCGTGGCGCGCAGCTGATCCAGCGCCCGCATGGCGATATTGGTGCCGAGCTTCACCGTCCCCGCATCCGGCGGCAGCTTGCCGATGAGGATGTTGAGCAGCGTCGTCTTGCCCGCGCCATTCGCGCCGACGATGCCGATCCGGTCGCCCTTGATGATGCGGGTCGAGAAGTTGCGCAGGATGGGCGTCTCGCCCCAGGACTTCTCCACGCCCTCCGCGGTGATGACGAGCTGGCCGGAGGAATTGGCCTCGGCGGCCTGCATCGTCACCGTGCCGGTCGGCTTGATCCGGTCCCGCCGGGCCGCCCGCAGCGCCTGGAGGTCGCCCACGCGGCGCATGTTGCGCTTGCGCCGGCCGGAGACGCCGTGGCGCAGCCAATGCTCCTCGCGCACGATCTGTCGGCCGAGCTTGTGGGCCGCCTGCTCCTCCTGCTCCAGCTGTTCCTCGCGCCAGGCCTCGAACTCGCCGAAGCCGCGATCCAGCCGCCGCGTGATCCCGCGATCCAGCCAGAGGGTGGCGCGCGACAGCCGCGACAGGAAGCGCCGGTCATGGCTGATGAGGACCAGCGCGCCCCGCATCGCCAGCAACGCGCTTTCCAGCCATTCGATGGCCGGAAGGTCGAGATGGTTGGTTGGCTCGTCCAGCAGGAGGATGTCGGGCTCGGGCGCCAGGGCGCTCGCCAAGGCGGCGCGGCGCGCCTCGCCGCCGGAGAGGCGCGAGGGATCCTCCTCGCCGGTCAGGCCGAGGCCCTCCATCAGCGCGCGGGCGCGATAGGGGTCGTCCGAGGGGCCGAGCCCCGACATCACATAGTCTTCGACCGTCTTGTGGCCGGAGAGGTCGGGCTCCTGCGCCAGGTAGCGCATGGTGGCGCCCGGCTGGAGGAAGCGCGTGCCGCCCTCGGGCTCCAGCTGGCCGGCGGCGATGCGGAGCAAGGTGGACTTGCCGCTGCCGTTGCGTCCCACCAGCGCCAGCCTTTCGCCGGGCGAGACGGAAATCCCCGCCCCCTGGAGCAGGGGCGTGTTACCCAGGGTGAAACGAATATTGTCGAGCAGAAGAAGGGGGGGAGCGGCCATGACGCGGGCGATGGCCCGCCCGCCGCGATGCGTCAAGCTCTGGACTTTCCGGGCAGTGCCGACTTCCCTGCATTCCAATCGAGGAAAGGTAGCCATGTCAGACAATTCCGGTCGCGATTCGGGTGGCTCATGGGCGAATCCCGTCGGTGACACGCCAGGGAGCTCCGGCGATGGGGGCACCTTCACCACCACCAGTTCGCAATCCTGGCTCTCCCGTATCGGCTCCGCATTGGTCGGGCTGCTGATCGGCCTGGCCATGATCCCCGGCTCGGGCGTGCTGCTCTTCTGGAACGAGGGGCGCGCGGTGCAGACGGCGCGATCGCTGACGGAGGGCGCGGGCGCGGTCCGCAGCGTCCCGGCCGACCGGCCGGATGCGGCCAATGAGGGCAAGCTGGTCCATGTCTCGGGCCCCGTGCGCGTGACGCAGCTGCCCTTCGACGCCGAGCTCGACGCCAAGCCGCCCAATGGCACGCTGCGCCTCGTGCGCCATGTCGAGATGTTCCAGTGGCAGGAAGAGAACCAGAGCGAGACGCGCAACCGCCTCGGCGGCGGCACGGAGACGGTCACCACCAGCACCTATCGCCGCGGCTGGCAGGAGGGGCGCGTGGATTCCGGGCGCTTCCGCCAGGGCGAAGGCCACCAGAACCCCACGCCCCGCTACGCCGCCGCCAGCTTCAACGCCCAGGGCGCGACGCTGGGCGGCTTCCGGCTGTCGGATCCGCAGATCGGCGGGCTGCCGGCCGACCAGACGCTGACCCTGCCGGGCTCCGGCGAGGGCACGCGCTATATCGGCAACGACCCCAACAATCCGCGTGTCGGCGACCTGCGCGTGAGCTGGCGCTATGCCCGCCCGGATGCGGTCTCGGTGATCGCGGCGCAGGTCGGCGACGGCTTCGGCCCCTATGCCACCAATGCGGGCGACCGGCTGCAGCTCATCCAGTCCGGCAGCGTGCCGGCGGCGGCCATGTTCCAGCAGGCGCAGGACGACAATGCGACCATGACCTGGATCCTGCGTCTCGTCGGCGTGGTGGTGATGTTCATCGGCTGGGCGCTGCTCTTCAATCCGCTGAAGGTGCTGGCCGACGTGCTGCCCTTCCTCGGCTCCCTCGTCGGCTTCGGCACGAACGCGCTGGCCGGGGTGCTGACAGCGCTGATGGCGCCGGTCATCATCGGGGTGGCCTGGCTTTTCTACCGGCCGCTGGTCGGCATCGCGATCCTCGCGGTGGGCATCGGCCTCGCCTATGGCATCACGCGGCTGCGCAGGCGCGCGCCGCAGCAGGAGAAACTGGCATGAGCTTCGACTTCACCGGCAAGCGCGTCATCGTCTGCGGCGGCAGCAAGGGCATCGGCCGGAGCGTGGCGCTGGGCTTCGCCAAGGCCGGCGCCTCCGTCTCCATCTGCGCCCGCGGCGCCGAGGCCCTGGCGGCGACCAAGGCCGAGATGGGCCCCAAGGCCCATGCGGCGAGCTGCGACCTCGGCAACAAGGATTCGGTGAACGGCTACGTGGCCGAGGCCATCGGCGCGCTGGGCGGGCTCGACATCCTGGTCAACAATGCCAGCGGCTTCGGCTCGCTCGACACCGAGGAGGGGTGGAGCGCCTCGCTGAACGTGGACGTGCTGGCCACCTTCCGCGCCAGCCGCGCGGGGCTGGAGGCGCTGAAGGCCAGCAAGGGGAATATCATCAACGTCTCGTCGATCTCGGGCTTCCGCGCTTCCACGCGCAGCCCGGTCTACAACGCGGTGAAGGCGCTGCTCATCAACTACACGATGAGCCAGGCCTCGCTCTTCGCGGGCGACGGCATCCGCGTGAACGCGGTCGCACCGGGCTCGATCGAGTTTCCGGGCGGCAGCTGGGAGAAGCGAAAGACCGAGGCGCCGGCGCTGTATAACGGCACTCTGGCGAACATCCCCTTCGGGCGGATGGGCACGCCCGAAGAGGTGGCGAATGTGGTGCTGTTCCTGGCCTCGCCGCTGGCGAGCTGGGTCACCGGCCACACGGTGGTGGTGGACGGCGGGCAGCTGCTCTAGAGCCTTCTTCGTTCGCAAGGGCTCACTTCGAAATCTCTAGCTCTTTGTTTTTTCGAGCATCTTTACCCGACCAGACGATTCCGTCTGATCGGGTAATGCTCTAGCCGAGGGATTGAGGGGGCTTTGCCCCCTCGTTTCACCGCCGCAGTTCGGGCAGCGGCGGCGCGACCCCGGCCGGCAGGCCCACGCGGCCGACATTGAGCGTCATCGACACCGCGACGTAATACCCGCTGACCGCGATCAGATCGACGACGCCCTGTTCGCCGAAGCGCGCCTTCACCGCCTCGAAATTGGCGTCCGAGACGAAGCGCGTGCGGTGCAGCTCGATGCAGAAATCATAGATGATACGCTGGTCGTCGCTCATGTTCCCGGGCCGGCGCCCCTGGGCGAGATCCTCCGCCACGGCGGCCGGCAGCCCCGCCGCCATGGCCAGGCGATGATGCGCGAACCACTCGTATTGCGAGGACCATTCGCGCGCCACGATCAGGATCGCGAACTCGTTCAGCGCCTGGGGCAGCGAGGTCCGGAACCGCAGCTCGGAGCCGAGCTCCTGCAGCCGCCCGCCAACGCCCGGGCTGCGCAGCCAGACGTTGAACGGACCGCCGATCGAGTTGTCGCGGCCCGGAATGGCGGCGCGCGGCCCGCCCTGGATCGCGGCGGCCAGCGCCTGCTGCTCCGGCGTGCGCTGGTCGGGCGGGATGAGGGGGAAACGGGGCTCCTGGGCCATGGCGGGCATCACGACCGCTGCGCCGAAGACGGCCGCCAGCAACAGATTGCGCATGCGCTTCTCTCCCGAGTTTGTTTTCTCATCGCAAGAGCCTGCACCCCGCCCTCAGGGCCGGCAAGCGCGGGCTCAGTCGCTGACGGGGCCGGAGCGCAGCTTCTTGGTGGCGCCGTGCTTGGTCTTGCTGTCCATCCGCCGGGTCTGCGAGCCCTTGGTGGGCTTGGTCTTGCGGCGGACCGGCGGCGGCGGGGCGGCGGCCTCGCGAATGAGGTCGGCCAGCCGGTCCATCGCATCCTCCCGGTTGCGCAGCTGGGAGCGGTATTGCTGGGCGAAGATGATGATCTCGCCGCTATCGGTCATCCGCTGGCCGGCGATGGCGCGCAGCTGCATCTTGATCCGGTCGGTCAAGGCGGTCGAGGCGAAGGCGTCGAAGCGCAGCTGCACGGCCGTCGAGGCCTTCTGCACATGCTGCCCGCCCGCGCCGCTCGATCGGACGAAGGTCTCGGAGATCTCCTCGTCCGGGATCGAGAGCTTGGGGGAGATGCGTAGGGGCATGCCCCGGCTTTTGGCGCGGAACGCCGCGCCGGGGCCAGCCCTTATTGCCGGCTGATGCCGAGTTCCTGCAGCAGGGCCCGGTTGGCCACGCTCTCCGCGACGAAACGCTCACGGAAGGTGGCGCCCGGCTGGAAGCTCGGCACCGCGTTCAGCCGCTCGGCGATGGTCTTGAAGCCGTCGCTGCCCACCGCCGTCTGGCAGGCGCGCTCGATGGTCGCGGCGATCGCGTCGGGCAGGTCGGCCGGGGCGATGAGGCCGCCATAGGTCGTTCCCGCCATGGGATAGCCGAGCTCGGCCGTGCTCGGGACATTCGGCAGCGCCGCCATCCGTTGCGTGCCGAGGACGGCCAGGACTCCAAGGCCGGTCGAGGCCGGGATGGAGGCCGCCTCGACGAAGACGTGAATCTGCCCGGCCAGCGCGGCCTGGGCGATGGGGCCCGCGCCGGTGAAGGGCACGTTGAGCCCGTCGATCCCGATGGCGCGCAGCAGCTGCACGGTGAGGATGTGCTGCGTGCTGCCCACGCCGGGCGCGCCGTAGATCAGCGCCTCGCGGCCCGTGCGCGCATGCGCGATCATCCCGGCGAAATCGCGGAAGGGCGCGTTGCGGCCGAGGATCATCACCTGCGGGTTGTCATAGACGAGGCAGAGATAGCGGAAGCCCTCGGCCGTGTAGTTCACGTTCTGCAGATAGGGCTGGGTGGTGATGGCGTTGTTGGGCGAGATGCCGATGGTGTAGCCGTCCCCCCGCGAGCGGAAGATCTCGGCATTGCCGATGGCCCCCGCCGCCCCGCCGCGATTCACGCCGACCACGGGCTGGCCCAGCGCCTTCGAAAGCTCGGCCTGGAGCGCGCGGGCCATGAGGTCCGTGTTGCCGCCCGGCGGGAAGGGGATGATCATCTGCACGGCGCGATTGGGATAGGCGTCCTGGGCCATGGCGGGCTGCCACAGCAAGAGGGCCGCCAGAAGGGCGATCCAGCGCATGTCTTGGTTTCCTCGGTTGATTTGCGCGGAGGCTAACGCAATCGGCTAAGGCAACGCCATCCCGCTGGGGCCCATTTCGTCCTTGAGCGCGACGCCCGTCGCTCCCAGCGCCCTCGCGCCGCGCAGCAGCCAGTGAATCTTGGCCGCGGCGTCGGCCACGCTGATCCCGCCGGGGCGGATATTGCTGATGCAGTTGCGCTCGGCATCGCTGCGGCCGCGGCGCGGCTGCCAGGTGAGATAGACGCCCAGGCTGTCCTGCGCGGAAAGGCCCGGCCGCTCGCCGATGAGGACGACGACCGCCTCCGCGCCCATCGCCTCGCCCACCTCGTCGCCGATGGCCACGCGTGCCTGCTCGACGATCACGATAGGCCAATCAGCCTTCAGCTCGCGGATGAGCGGAACGGCCTGGCGCTGCACGCCGCTCGCACAAAGACCGTCCGCGATGACGATGACCGTGCCGCCCGTACGCGGCAGCGCCTCGCGGTCGGCGGCCCGCAGGCGGCGACCGAGATCGGGGCGGAGCAGATAGCTGCGGCGATCCTCCACCTCGCTGTGCAGCACGGGGATGGGTCCCAGCTCCGCGCGCAAGGCATCGACATCGAGCCTGGACCAGACGGCGTCGCGCGCGGCCGCATGCGCCTCCTGGAAATCGAGATGCGCGGAGGTCGGCACGGCATTGCCGGCGCGACCGATTCCCACGCGCGCCTGGGTGAAGCGGCGCAGATCGCGCCAGAGCGTGGGCACGCTCATTCCAGCCCGATCAGCGCCGGCGACAAACCCGCCGGGATCGCCTCGCCTTTGCCGATTCCCATCCGCTCCAGCCACTCGGCAAATTCCGGCGCGGGCGTCTTGCCCAGCGCGGCGCGCGCATAGAGCCCGTCATGGAAGGAGGTGGACTGATAGGCCAGCATCACGTCATCCGCGCCCGGCACGCCCATGATGTAGGTGACGCCGGCGACCGCGAGGCAGGTCAGCAGGGTGTCCATGTCGTCCTGATCCGCCTCGGCGTGGTTCGTGTAGCAGATGTCCACACCCATCGGGATTCCGAGCAGCTTGCCGCAGAAATGATCCTCGAGGCCGGCGCGGATGATCTGCTTGCCGTCGAAGAGGTACTCCGGCCCGATGAAGCCCACCACGGAATTCACCAGCAGCGGCGAATAGGCACGCGCGACGCCATAGGCCCGCGCCTCGAGGGTCTGCTGGTCCACGCCGCGATGCGCCTCGGCCGAGAGCGCGCTGCCCTGACCGGTCTCGAAATACATCACGTCCTGGCCGACGGTGCCGCGCTTCAGCGCCAAGGCGGCGTCCTCCGCCTCGCGCAGGAGGTCGAGCGTGACCCCGAAACTCTCGTTCACGCCCTGCGTGCCGCCGATGGACTGGAAGACGAGGTCCACCGGCGCGCCGCGCTCCATCGCCAGCATCGCGGTGGTGACGTGACAGAGCACGCAGCTCTGCGTCGGGATGTCGAAGCGCGTGCGGACGTTGTCGAGCATGTCGAGCAGGCGCAGCACCGCCTCGATATTGTCGGTGGCGGGGTTGATGCCGATCACCGCATCGCCGGCGCCGAGCAACAGCCCGTCCAGCACCGAGGCCGCGACGCCGCGCGCATCGTCGGTCGGATGATTGGGCTGGAGGCGGATGGAGAGCGTGCCCGCCAGGCCGATCGTGTTCCGGAAGCGCGTGACCACGCGACATTTCCGGGCCACCGCGATCAGATCGGAAATTCGCATGATCTTGGAGACGGCGGCGACCATCTCCGGCGTCAGGCCGCGCGCCAGCGGCGTGATCGTCTCAGGCGCCGCGGCCAGCAGCCAGTCGCGGAACCCACCCACCGTGAGATGGGAGACCGGCGCGAAAGCCGCGCGGTCATGGCTGTCCAGGATGAGGCGCGTGACGTCGTCCTCCTCATAGGGAATGACCGCCACGTCGAGGAAATACCGTAGCGGAAGATCGGCCAGGGCCTTCTGCGCCGCCACCCGCTCGGCCGCGCTGGTCGCCGCCACACCCGCCAACGCATCACCCGAGCGGAAGGGCGTGGCCCGCGCCAGCAGCGCGCGCAGGTCCTCGAAGACATAGGAGGTGCCGCCGATCACATGCCGAAACGCCATCCCGCCTGACCCCGCCTGAGGCCCGCAGGATCATCCCTGGTGGTGAAATTCGCAATGAAGTCCTGCATCTGGCCGGCTTGTCAGATCGTCGCCCGGGGCGGAAACTCCCGCGCAACGGAGGGATATCCATGGACCGCAACGTCATTGAAAGCGCGCCCGATGCGGCGGCCGACTGGCCGGATCGCATCTACGACCTGCTGAAGCAGTATAATGTCCGCCAGGTGGCCCTGGTGCCCGATGCGGGCCATTCGCGCCTCATCAAGCGCTGCCTCGCCGACAATACGCTCCGCGTCGTCACGCTCACCACCGAGGAAGAGGGCGTCGCCCTCATGCAGGGCGCCTGGCTGGGCGGCGACCGCTCGGTGCTGCTCATGCAGTCCTCCGGCGTGGGCAACTGCATCAACATGCTCTCGCTCTCGAGCATCCATCGCACGCCGATGCCGATGATCATCACGATGCGCGGCGATTTCGGCGAGTTCAACCCGGCGCAGATCGCCATGGGCCAGGCGACGCAATCCGTGCTGGAGGCGATGGGCACCATCGTCCACCGCGCCGACCATGCGGCCGACGTGGCCGA
>NZ_CBDDFJ010000014.1:0-15462 GCF_965227005.1 Roseococcus sp. | reverse complement strand
GACGTGCGCCGCATGGCGGATGGGCGCTGGCTGGAGCGCACCTATGCGCCGCTCTCGGGCGGGCGCGTCATCGGCCATGCGCGCGACGTCACGGCGCTGAAGGAGCGCGAGGCCGAGCTCGACGCCGAGCGCGACCTGCTGCGCGAGGTGCTGGACAGCACGGAGGCGCTGGTCACGCTCTACGACGCGTCGTCGCGGGTCATCGTCGCGAACCGCCGGCATCACCATCTGCTGGACGCGCCGCAGGAACTCTTCGCGCCGGGCGCGCATTTCAGCGAAGGCATCGGCTGGCTGGCCCGGCGCGGCGATTTCGGGCCCGTCGAGGACGAGGCGGCCTTCGTGCGCGAGCGCATCGAGCGCATCCATGCCGGCATCCGCGGCGGCGGGTCGCTGCGCTATGCGCGCCAGCTGCCGAGCGGGCGCTGGGTGGAGTTCCACTACACCCTTCTCTCCGGCGGGCGGCTCATCAGCCAGGCGCATGACATCACGGCGCTGAAGTCGAGCGAGCAAGCCGCGCTCGCGGCCCAGGCCGAGGCCGAGGCCGCGCGCGACGCCGCCGAGGCCGCGGCCCACGCCAAATCCTCCTTCCTCGCGGCCATGAGCCACGAGATCCGCACCCCCATGAACGGCGTGCTGGGCATGCTCGAGATCCTCGATCGATCGGCGCTCGGCGCCGACCAGGCGCGCAGCGTGGCCGTGATCCGCGAGAGCGCGCAGTCGCTGCTGGGCATCATCGACGATGTGCTCGACTTCTCGAAGATCGAGGCGGGGCGGATGGAGGTGGAGGAACTGCCCTTCAGCCTGCGCAGCCTCATCGAGGGCACGGTCGAGACGCTGATGCCCCAGGCGCGCCAGCGCGGCCTTACCCTCTTCGCCGACCCCGCCGATCCCGGCCCCGACTGGATGGAGGGCGACCCCACCCGTCTGCGGCAGATCCTGTTCAACCTGATCGGCAACGCGCTGAAGTTCACCGAGCGCGGCTTCGTGCGTCTGGCGGCCCAGACGCGCCTGGACGAGACCGATCCGCAGGGCGGAATGGCCGTCGTCCGGCTCGTCGTGGAGGACAGCGGGGTGGGCATGGACGCCGAGACCCTGGCGCGGCTCTTCCAGCCCTTCACCCAGGCCGACAGCTCGACCACGCGCCGTTTCGGCGGCACGGGCCTGGGCCTGTCCATCGTGCGCCGGCTCGTGGAGCTGATGGGCGGCGAGGTGCGGGCGGAGAGCACCTCCGGGCGCGGCAGCCGCTTTATCGTGACGCTGCGGCTGCGCGTGGCGGTGGTCGTCCCGGCGGCGGCGAAGCCCTTGCCCCTGCCGCCGCCGACCGGCGCGGGCCATGCGCCGCTCGGCCGCGTCCTGGCGGTGGACGACCATCCGGTGAACCGCGAGGTCCTCACGCGGCAGCTGGAGCTGCTGGGCATCCCCGCCGCCACGGCCGATGACGGCGCGCAGGGCCTCGCGCATTGGCGCTGGCACCGGCCCTCGCTCGTGCTGCTCGATATCCACATGCCGGTGATGGACGGCTTCGAGATGGCGCGGGCGATCCGCCAGGAGGAGCAGGCCAAGGGCCTGCCGCGCACCACGCTGATCGCCGTCACGGCCAATGCGCTGAAGGGCGAGGCGGAGCGCTGCTACGCCGCCGGGATGGACGGCTTCGTGACCAAGCCGGTGACGCTGGACGGGCTGTCGCGCGCGCTGGCGCGCTTCATGCCGGGCCTGGCGAAGGAGGGCGCCTCGGCGGGCGGGGCGCTCTTCGATCCGGACGCGCTGCGCGGGCTCTTCGGGCGGGACCGCGAGCGGCTGCTGAGCATCCTGGACAGCTTCGCCGAGCAGGCGGCGGGCGACATCGCCCGGCTGAAGGAGGCCGAGGGGCCGCGGCTGGCGGAGGCGGCGCACCGCCTCAAGGGCTCGTCGCGGATGGTGGGCGCGCGGCTGCTGGCCGAGGCCGCGCAGGCCATGGAGGAGGCGGCGCGGTCGCGCGACGTGATCGGCGTGGAGGCGGCGCGGGGGCAGCTGGACAAGCTGCTGGCGGACACGCTGGCGGTGGCCCGGCCGGCGCTGGGTGGCGCCGCCGGCGAGGGGGTATATCCCGCCGAGGGCAGCAGGTAGCCGATCAGGCGACGGTGCGCTGATTCAGGAATATTGTGTCGTGCCCGGTATGCGCGACGACCTGATAATCGTGATCAACAAGAAGTTTCGTCACCGGAGATCTATCGATATTCTGTATCGAAGCAAGGGCTTCTACAATAATCAATTTTGGGCGAAATTTAAAAAGATCCAAATTTCTTAGAGACATTAATTCGAATCCTTCAATATCCATCGATAAGAAGTCTATTTCTTGATGGTCCGGCAGATTTTTTGATAGTATGGATGTCAGATTGTCGACTTTCACGTTCACAACCCTTTGCAACGCATCGGGGTGCCGCTTGGCGCGGCCAGGATTGAAAGTGTTGTGCTGAGGGTTGTTGAATATGTAAAAATCCAGGAAGCTTTCTTCTTCTCCGACCCCTGAATTCACGAAAATATCCTTGGGTCGAATTTCCTTGAAGGGCTCTTCCGCCAAGGGGTTGGCGTCGATGCAAAGGCCTGTCCAGCCTCTTTCATAAAAGAAATAAGTATTGGATCCCTTTATGGGATGTGCGCATCCAATATCTATGTAGAAACCTTCGTAATTTTCCGAGGCGCGCGGGATAAATCCATTCCTTCGCAGAATAAAATCGATGAGAATATCCTGGCCGGTCTGAGCATGAGATATTCTTTTCATATTTTATTCCCCGTGGCGTGTTGATTTGCGAAATTATTAATCTCGAAAAATATTCATGTTGAAATTCTAAAATAACCTTCAGAAGGAAGCTTTTATCCGTTTGCATCGGATCATTCCGTGAAAATGGCATGAATCGTCAGAGTATGTCTTGTCATTTTAAGAATAAGAAAATCATGATGATGTGATTTTTATCGAATCGCCAATTGGATGTTCATTATGAATTCTTTCCCCGAGGGGCATCTGGACTCATCGGAGCGTCATATCATGTTGATCGACGCTGACCGGATCGACGGAAAGATGGCCAACCTGGCGGACCGTGCGGAGGCCCAGCCGACCGGGTGGGTGCGGGGATGCCGGCATGCGCCTGCTGCCGGGCCTGTCTCGACTCGGGCTTGCGGCTATGAATGTCGTCCGAAGTTAAATAGGGCCTGAAGCGACATGGCGAAGACGACGATCGGGCGCGTGTTCGACGGTACGACGCTGAGGGTCGTTGACGCGAGCCGCCCGGCCGACAGCGACGTCCTTGTGATTACCTTCCCGGCGCGCTCGCCGCGCCAGGGCTTGGATCGCAGGCCGTTCGGGCAGCAGTTCCTGCAGGCGTCGAACATTTCCTCCGTCCACGTGACGGCCGATCGGAATCATTGGTTCCAGACGACCGAGGCCGAGGCTGCGATCCAGGCGATCAAGCCCATCGCCGCCCGGTTTCGCCGGGTCGTCACCTACGGATCCTCCATGGGAGGATACGGCGCTCTCGCCTGGAGCAGGCGCCTAGGGGCGACGGATGTCGTGGCCATATCGCCGCAATTCTCGATCGACCGGCGGCGCGTGCCCTGGGAAAGGCGCTGGTCGGAAGAGGCCGCCACGCTCGATTTCTTCGACGATGACATGGCGGAGAATCTGAATCCCGACGCGACGGTCACCCTTATCTTCGATCCCCTTACCGCCGACGGCCGTCACGGGGCGGAGATCACTGCGCTTTCGGCGCGGGCATCGACGCTGCTCGCGCCGTTCGGCGGCCATCCGGCCGGCACGTTTCTGCGCGACATCAAGCTTCTGAGTTCCGCCATCCGCAAGCTCGCATCCGGAACAGCCGATATCCCGTCGCTGCGGCGCGCCATCCGGCAAGGGCGCGCGAGTTCCGCACTCTATTGGTCGCAGCGCGCCGCGGGCCTCGCGAAGAGCAAGCGCCTGGAAGCGGCCAGGGAAGCCAATCATCGCGCGCTGGCCCTCGCACCCGACCAGGCAAACGTCTGTTTCGCCGCCGGGCGACTTTCCATCCGGCTCGGAGACGGCGCCATCGGCAAGGAGGCCTTGCTCAAAGCGGTGGCACTCAATCCCGACGAACCGAAGTACCGTCGCGTATTGGAGATGGTGCTGGCCGACGAGGGGCGGCGACGCGGTGCCCAGCGACGCGGCGCACCGGCCTGAGCTCCCTTCCGCTTGCCCTCAGCGGGCCAGTTCTGGCCTGATGGCCGCCGCCATCATGGCATAGCCTTCCGGACCGGGGTGCAGCCCATCGTGGAAAAGGCTGCAGCTCGGTGCCGCGGCGCAGGCCGCCATCATCCGCGTGTGGGCGTCGACATAGCGCGCGCCCACGGCTTTCGCCTCCTGCTCGATCAGCGCGTTCGCCCGGGCGATGCCCGGCCGCTGCGCACGGTCCCAGGGTGCGCGCGGCAGGATGGAGACCACCACCAGCCTCGCGCCGGGGAAGAGGGTCCGGAGACGATTCAGGATGGCCGCGACGGCCTGGCCGATGGTGCAGCCATCGTCCCGGCGCAGGTTGTTCGTGCCGATCAGCAGGATCACCTGCCGGACCTGGCCGGCCGGCGGCGCGGCGCGATTCAGGCGGTCCAGCACATGCTCCGTGCGGTCGCCGCCGACCGCGAAACGGGTGACCGGCAGGCCGAGATCCGCCTCCGCGCCGATCCATCGCGCGAAGATCGAATCGCCGACCAGCAGCGTCGGAGCGGAGCCGCGCCTCAGCTCCGCCAGACGCGCCTCGGTCTGCACGCGGGCGCTGGGCCGGTCGTCCCGCTCGGCCGGCACCAGCGCGGCCGCGTCGGGCGCGACGGGAAGGCAGGCCTGAGCCCAGGCCGGCCCGGCCCCCAGCCAGATCAGGAGGCCGAAGACGGCCAGAGGCACGCGCCAGGGCATGCGCCAGTGGCGGTGCGGGCGCGCTTCCACCGGAATCATGCCTCGTCTCCTGTCGCTCTGCGAAGCAGGGTGAGGGCTGGCCGGCCGATCATCAAGCCGCCGCGCGGAATCCCATCGATCCCTCGAGACGCGGGCATTGATTGAGCGGCGGCTGTTTCCCGGCTACTGCAAGGCAACAAAACTGGAATGGTGGAGCGCATGGAGAAGATTCTCGCCGGGCAATCGGCGCTGGTCACCGGTTCGACCTCGGGCATCGGGCTCGGCATCGCGCGGATCTACGCCCAGGCTGGCGCGCAGGTGATGCTGAACGGCTTCGGCAGGCCCGAGGAGATCGCCGCTGCCCGCGCCGAGATCGGCGCGCTCATGGGCGTGGCCGAGGCCCCCTACAGCGGTGCCGACATGTCGAAGCCCGAGGAAATCCGCGGCATGGTCGCCGAGGCGGAGAAGGCCTTCGGCAAGCTCGACATCCTGGTGAACAACGCCGGCATCCAATTCGTCTCGCCCGTGCAGGATTTCCCGACGGCGAAGTGGGACGCGATCATCGCGATCAACCTCAGCAGCAATTTCCACGCGATCTCGGCCGCGCTGCCGGGGATGCTCGCGCGCGGCCATGGGCGCATCATCAACGTGGCCAGCGCGCACGGCCTGGTCGCGAGCCCCTTCAAGACGGCCTATGTCGCGGCCAAGCACGGCGTGGTGGGGCTGACCAAGTCGGTCGCGCTCGAGATCGCGCAATCGCCGGTGACCTGCAACGCCATCTGCCCCGGCTTCGTGCGCACGCCGCTGGCCGAGGCGCAGGTGCAGCCGTTCGCCGATCAGTTCGGCGTGAGCGCGGAGGCCGCGCTGAAGGACCACCTGCTGGCCAAGCAGCCCTCGAAGCGCTGGATCGAGGTGGAGGAGGTCGCGCGGCTGGCGCTCTATCTGGTCGGCCCGGGCTCGGGCGGCGTGAATGGTTCGGCGATGTCGATCGATGGCGGCTGGACCGCCGCCTGATGGACATCACGCCCCCCGCGGGGCTTCCCGCGCCGGCCCTCGCCCAGCGCGTCACGCGGCGCATCAACCTTGCCTTGCAGGGCGGCGGCACGCATGGCGCCTTCACCTGGGGCGCGCTCGACCGCCTGCTGGAGGACGACCGCGTCGAGTTCGACGGGCTTTCGGGCACCTCGGCGGGCGCGATCAACGGCGCGATCCTGGCGCTCGGCCTGCTGGAAGGCGGGCGCGAGGGCGCCAAGGCCGCGCTGAAGCGCTTCTGGCACGCGCTGGGCACGTCCTTCGCCATGTCGCCGCTGCGCGCCCATCCGATGGAGAAGGCGATCTGGGGCTGGGACCTGACCTACAGCCTCGCCTACAACGCCTTCGACACGATGACGCGGGTGCTGAGCCCCTATCAGCTCAACCCCTTCACGATGGAGTTCAATCCGCTCCGCAAGGCGCTGGACGAGAGCCTCGACCTGGAGCGGCTGCGCTCGGACAAGAGCGCGATGCGGATGTTCATCTCCGCCACCAACGTGCGCACCGGCAAGCCCAAGGTCTTCAAGCGCGAGGAGATCACGGTCGACGCGCTGCTGGCCTCGGCCTGCCTGCCCAATGTGTTCAAGGCGGTGGAGATCGACGGCGAGGCCTATTGGGATGGCGGCTATCTCGGCAATCCCGCGCTCTGGCCGCTCTATCACGAGCGCATGGCGGCGGACATCGTTCTGGTGCAGCTGAACCCGCTGCTGCGCCCCGAGCTGCCGACCTCCACCAGCGACATCATGAACCGGCTGAACGAGATCAGCTTCAACGCCTCGCTGATGAGCGAGATGCGCGCGATCGACTTCGTGCAGCGCATGCTGGAGGCCGGGCGGCTGGAGCAGCCGCGCTACCGCCGCATCTTCCTGCACAGCATCGAGGACGAGGACCGCATGCGGGCCTTCAAGCTCAGCACCAAGTTCAACGGCGAGTGGGACTTCCTCACCACGCTGCGCGACTATGGGCGCGACGCGGCGGACCTCTTCCTGCGCGAGAGCTTCGACAAGGTGGGGCGCGAGAGCACGCTGGATATCGAGCGCTATCTTTGAACCGGGTTTCCCCGATGGCTGTCATTCCTGAGGACCGAACATGAGCGAGCGCGTTATCGAGCACCTGGCGGCCGGGAAGGGCGCGATCCTGGAGCGGCTGCTGACGCTGATCCGCTTCCCTTCGGTCAGCACCGACCCGGCCTTCGCCGAGGGCA
The DNA here is from genome assembly GCF_965227005.1 of Roseococcus sp. Lineage (NCBI taxonomy): Bacteria > Pseudomonadati > Pseudomonadota > Alphaproteobacteria > Acetobacterales > Roseomonadaceae > Roseococcus > Roseococcus sp. Next base: position 8,332 of record NZ_CBDDFJ010000014.1, on the reverse strand, counting down.
TGCGCGGCGCGCGCGAATTCCTGCTCGATCGGCTGCGCGCGATCGGCATGCCGGACGTGCGGCTGCTCGACGCTCCGGGCGGACAGCCCGCGATCTACGGCGCCTGGACCGGCGCGGGGCCGGACAAGCCGACCATCATGATCTACGGCCATTACGACGTGCAGCCGGCCGATCCGCTGGAACTCTGGCAATCGCCTCCCTTCGAGCCGGCGATCCGCGACGGGCGGATCTATGCGCGCGGCGCGAGCGACGTGAAGGGCTCGACCACCGTCGCGATCGAGACCATCGCCGGCTTCCTGGCCGTGGAGGGCGGCTGCCCGGTGAACGTGAAGCTGTTCCTGGAGGGCGAGGAGGAGGTCGGCTCGCCCTCGCTGCCGGCGCTGATCGCCGCGCATCGCGAGTTGCTGGCGGCCGACGCCATGCTCTCCGCCGATGGCGGCGGCGCGGCGGGTCCGTTGCCGGTGCTGAACATCGGCTGCCGCGGCATCTGCGCGCTGCAATTCGACCTGCGCACGGCGAAGAAGGACGCCCATTCCGGCAAGGTCGGCGGCGCCATGCGCAACGCGCTGCACGAGATGGCCAAACTGATCGCGACGCTGCACGATGAGGCCGGCCGCGTGGTCGTCGAGGGCTTCGAGACCGGCGCGCCGCCCCTGACCAACGCGCAGCGGGCCGAGACGGCCTCGCTGCCGCTGGACGAGGCGGCCTGGTACGCGGAGTTCGGCGCCACGCCCTTCGGCGATCCGGCCTATACGGTGCGGGAGCGCACGACCCTGCGCCCGACCGTCGAGGTCAACGGGATGTGGGGCGGCTACACCGGGCAGGGCGGCAAGACCGTCACCCCGGCCGAGGCGCATGCCAAGCTGACCATGCGCCTGATCCCCGGCCAGGAACCAATGGCCGCGCAGGCGGCGGTGAAGGCGCATCTGGAGCGCCATGCGCCACCCGGCGTCGCGCTGGAATTCCACTACCGTCCCGGCGGCACGCGGGCCTTCACTTTGGCGGCCGACCATCCGCTGCGCGCGGCGACGGCGGCGGTGCTGCGCCGGGCGAAGGGCGGGGAGCCGGCGGTGACGCGGCTCGGCGGCACGGTGCCGATCACGACGATGTTCCAGGAGGAGCTCGGCATCGACAGCCTGATGTTCGGCCTGGCGAGCCCCGATGAGGACGCGCATGCGCCCAACGAGTTCTTCCGGCTGTCCTCGCTGGACGAGGGGCTGCGGCTCTGGCCGATGCTGCTGAGCGAACTCGGCACGATGCGGGCGGCGGATTTTCAGCCCCGATAGATCAGCTCGGCCGGCCGGCGCAGCCGCACGCGCAGGACGGCCGCCTGCCGGTAACGCCGCATCATCAGGCGGATGGTGGCGGCGTCCGCGACGGCGAGCAGCATGGGCTCATCCCAGCTGCTGAGGCTGCCGCCGCCTTCCTCGAAAACGCGAAGGTTTCGCTTCAGCCGCGCATGCTGCGCGTCGTTCCAGCGATCCGGCATCTTCCTGCTGAATGGGTTGGCGGCGCCGATGAACCAGGCCTGGTTCGCGCGGTGCCGCGTCATCCACGCATCGGCGGAAACACTGCGCCGGCTCACACGCACCACGACATCGCCGGCCCGATAGACCGTCCGGCGATAGGCCTCGGACCGCGTCATCCCAGCTGGAGCAGCTGCGCCTTCAGATAGGCGCTCTCGGGCAGGATCGGATGCACCGGATGGTCCGGTCCCGCGCCGGAGGAGCACAGGATCCGCGCCTCGCGCCGCGCGCGCCACACGCCCTGGGCCACCGCCTCGAAGAACTCGGCGGGGGCGGCGTGGTGCGAGCAGGAGGCGATGAACAGATAGCCGCCCGGCGCCACCAGCTGCGCGCAGAGCCGTGCGAGGCGCTGATAGGCGCGCAGCGCCGCGGGGATGTCCTTGCGCGACTTGGCGAAGGCCGGCGGGTCGGCCACCACGATGTCGAAGGTGCGGCGCGCGCCGACCATGCGCTCCAGCGTCTCCAGCGCCTCGCCGCGCTGGGCGGTCACGCGCTCGCCCAGGCCATTGGCGGCGGCGGTGGCCATGGCGAGGTCGAGCGCGGGCTGCGAGCGGTCCAGCAGCGTCACCGAGGCCGCGCCGGCCTTGGCCGCCAGCAGGCCGAAGCCGCCGGTGTGGCAGAAGGCGTCGAGCATGGTCGCGCCGCTCGCGAGGCCGGCCACGCGAGCGCGGTTCTCGCGCTGATCGAAGAACCAGCCGGTCTTCTGGCCGGAGAGCAGGTCCACCTCGAAGCCGATGCCGCCCTCTTCCACGCGGGCGCGGGCCTCGGTTCCGTGCAGCAGGCCCGAATTCAGCTCCAGCCCCTCCAGCGTGCGGACGGAGGAATCATTGCGCGAGACGATGGCGCGCGGCGCGAGCAGCTCCCGCAGCGCCTCCACGATCAGCGGCGTCGCCATCTCCATCCCGGCGGTATTGGCCTGGAGCGCGATCACGTCGTCGAAGCGGTCGACCACCAGGCCGGGCAGTCCGTCGGCCTCGGCATGCACCAGGCGGCAGAAATTCGGCACGCCGAGGCGCGTGCGCAACGCCAGCGCGTCGGAGAGGCGGCGGCGGTACCAATTGGCCCCGGGCTCGACCTCGGGATTGCGGTCCAGCACGCGCGCGGCGATCAGGCTGTGCGGGTTGAAGTGCCACACGCCGTGCTTCATGCCGTCGTCGCCCTCCAGCCGCACGGGGCTGCCGGGGGGGAGGGCGCGCAGTTCGGCGCTCATCGCGATCTCGTTGGAGAAGGCCCAGGGGTGGCCGCCCTTCACGCGCTTGTCGCGGGCGGGAAGCAGGCGGACGAGGGGCAGGGGGGAGGATGGGTTGGTCATGGGCGGCGCTCCGGCTGGGTCACGGCGAGGATCACACCGCCAAGCGCGCCGAGTTACCGCAGCCGGGCCGCTTCGCCCAGCGCGCCGTCAGGGTTCCCTGGGTCGGCGCTCCTTCTGGCCGATGGCCAGCACGACGGCGAGCAGCACGCCGCCAAGCGCGGTCACCTGGCGCAGGCCGATGGGCTCGCCCAGCGAGAGCGAGGCGCCGATCACGCCCAGCACCGGCGCCAGCAGCGAGCCCAGCGTCGCGGTCGAGGCGGGCAGCCGCCGCAGCGCGGCGAACCAGGTGAAGTAGGACAGGCCCATGGTGAAGACGACCATCCAGGCGAAGGCGATCCAGACGGGCAGGGTCACGGCGGCGACGTCCGGCCGCTCCAGGAAGGGTGCCAGGATCAGCATGGGGATGGCGCCGAGGGCCATCTGCCAGGTCAGCGAGGCGAAGGGCGGCAGGGTCAGCGGCCGCCGCTTGGACAGCACCGTGCCCAGGGCGAAGAGCACCGCGGCCGTGAGCACCGCCGCCACGCCCGGCCATTTGTCGGCGCTCACCTCCGCGCCCTGTCCCGCGAAGAGGAACACCATGCTGCCGAAGCCGATCGCCAGTCCCGCCCAGCGGGCGAGGCCCGGCCGCTCGCCCAGCAGCGGCCAGGCGAAGATCGTTGCCCAGATGGGGAAGGTATAGGCGAGGATCGCGCCCTCCGAGGCCGAGAGCCAGCGCAAGGCGACCGTGGTCAGCGCCATCCAGGCGCTGACGTTGAGCAAGGCGAAAAGCACCAGCCGCCCCCGCTGCCCGCGCGGGACGCCGAGCGGCACGCGGAAGGCCAGAGCGAGCGCGATGAGCAGGAGGGCCGCGGCCGACGCGCCCCAGGCGCGCAGGGTCAGCGGCGGCAGGCCGGTCATGATGAATTTGAGCAGCGGCCAGGTGGAGCCCCAGTTCACCGTGGTCGCGAGGAGGAGGAGTAGTCCGGCTGTTCGGGGTGTCACGCCCGCGACGCTAGCGGCGATGGCGGCTTGCGCAACCCGCCCCCAGGGGAGGAGCGGGGGCGAGCGGGGCCCTAGGACAGGGCGGCCATGGCCCCCAGCTCCTCGATATCCAGGTCGCGCTCGAGGTTGTGCAGGATCTCGTCGTCGATCTGGTTGGCGCGGTGCAGGCGCACGAGCTCCGCCCGCCCGGCGGTCACGGCGGCGATGACCACGGCGAAATGCGCCTCCATCCCCGCCTGCAACTCGACCTCCCGGCCGGGATAATTGGCCGCGATGGTGGCGCGGGTGCGGTAGCTGTCGAGGAGGCGGGGATGGATCAGCTTCCCCTCGGCGTCATGGGCCACGGCCTCGACGACCTTCAGCTGCTCGCGCGCCATGGCGGCTTCGGCCTGGGCGAGGCTGAGCGGCGGCCCGGCGCCCTCGGCCTCGCGCACGCCCAGCGCGCGGATGACCACGCCCAGCGTCGTGCCCTGGAGCAGCACGGTGGCGAGGATGATGGCGAAGGCCGTCACCAGCATGAAGTCGCGGCCCGGCATCTCCTCCGGCAGGGTCAGGGCGACGGCGAGCGTGACCACGCCGCGCATGCCCGCCCAGCTCATCACCACCGCGGCGCGCGGCCCGATGGGCGGCTTGCGCGTGAGGCCGATGCGCCGCGCCAGCGCCAGCACCGCATCCGAGCCGAAGACCCAGACGAAGCGCGCCAGGATGACCGCCAGCACGATGACCATCGCCGGCCAGGCCATGTCGTGGAGCACGGGGCCGAAGCCGCCCACCCGCTCGATCACGCCGCGCAGCGAGAAGCCGATGAGGATGAAGACGAAGGCCTCGAGCAGGAAGATCATGACCGTCCAGAAGCCGCCCGCCCGCATCCGCACCTGCGCCGAGAGCACGGTGTGCTGGTGCCAGCCGGCGATGAGGCCGGCGGTGACGGTGGCGATGACGCCCGAGACGTGCAGCTGCTCGCCCGCCAGATAGGAGGCCCAGCACAGCAGGATGGAGCTGGCGATCATCAGATCCTGCTCCTTCAGCCGTCGCACCAGCAGCACCCAGACCCCGCCGATCGCCGCGCCGACCACGACGCCGCCCAGCGCCAGGATGCCGAAGCTGACCAGGGCGTCGCCGGCGCTGAAGCTGCCGGTCACCACGGCGGCGACGGCGAAGCGGAAGAGCACGAGGCCGGTGGCGTCGTTGAGCAGGCTCTCGCCCTCCAGCAGCGTCGTCAGGCGGCGCGGCAGGCGAACGCGCTGGAGCACCGCGCGGGCCGAGACGGCGTCGGGCGGGGAGACGATGGCGCCCAGCGCCGCGCAGGCCGCCCAGGGCAGGGACGGCATCAGCCAATGCGCGACGACGGCCACGACCACCGTCGTGAAGAGCACCGCGCCGATGGCCAAAGACAGGATGCCGATGATGTGCCGGCGGAAATGCGCCACCGCCGTGAACCAGGCCCCGTCCATCAGCAGCGGCGGCAGGAAGACGACCAGCACCAGCTCCGGGTCGAGCGAGATGACCGGCAGGCCGGGCAGGAAGGCCAGGGCGCTGCCGCCGGTGAGAAGCGCGACGGCCGGGGGCAGGGACAGGCGATGCGCGATGTAGTGCAGGGCGACGATCACCAGCAGCAGGGCGATCACGAGCTCGAAGACCTGAACCGTATGCATTCTTATCCATTCCGACGCGCCGGAATCGCTTAGTCGGTTCGCGCGGGCAGGGTCCAGGAATTTGTGCCCGGGGGCGAAACGAAGGCCCGAGCGCGAACCTCGCCGGGCGTGGCCCCCGCCTCCCGCAGGGCGCGCAGCGTCGGCGCCCTGTCGCGCTTGGCGAGGCGCCTGCCATCGGCCCCCAGGATCAGGGGATGATGCGCGTAGAGTGGCTCCGGCCAGCCCATCAGCGCCTGGAGCAGGCGGTGGATGTTGGTCGCCTCCAGCAGGTCCTCGCCGCGCGTGACGAGGGTCACGCCCTGCAGCGCGTCGTCATGGGTGACGCAGAGATGGTAGGAGACGGGCACGTCCTTGCGGGCCAGCACCACGTCGCCCTGGGCTTCGGGCGTGCAGCGCCGGGGGCCGCGCAGCAGGTCCGTGAAGGCGAGGGGGCCCGTCTCGGCCAGGGCGCGGGCGACGTCGAGCCGCAGGGCATAGGCGTCGCCGGCGGCGATGCGCGCCTGGGCCTGGCCGGGCGGCAGGCCGCGGCAGGTGCCGGGATAGATCTGGGTCGGCGCGCCGTGCTGGGCCGCGATGGCCCCGGCGATGTCGCCGCGCGTGCAGAAGCAGGGATAGAGCAGGCCGCGGCCGCGCAGCGCATCCAGCGTGGCCCGGTATTCGGGCAGATGGCGCGACTGCACGCGCGGGGGGGCCTCCCAGTCGAGGCCCAGCCAGGTGAGGTCCTCGATGAGGGCCTGGGTGTATTCCGGCCGGCAGCGCGTGGCGTCGATGTCCTCGATTCGCAGCAGGCAGCGCGCGCCCATCCGCCGCGCGAAGAGCGCCGAATGCGCGTGGCCCAGATGCAGCAGCCCCGTCGGCGAGGGCGCGAAGCGGGTGACGCTTCCGGGCTGGGGTTCGGACGGCATTCCAGGCCTCTCGCGCGAAACCGCCGGCCCCGCAAGCACTTGTGACGAACCCATGAAAGACGCCCGGGCCGGACGGCCCCGTCTTGCGGCGGTGCGGCAAGGGTGTCATGCATGTATCGCAGTTGTTGGCGGCCCACCGAATCCCGGAAGCCTGTCCTCTCCCGGCGTCGGTCCCTCCGCCATCGCGGCCAGGAGGAGCATCGCTTGCCCGACGGCAGTATCATTCCTCAAATTTCCGGCCCGGGTGGGTTTCCCGCCTTGGTGCTGAACGCCGATTTCCGGCCGCTTTCCTACTTCCCGCTCTCCGTCTGGTCCTGGCAGGACGCGGTGAAGGCGGTGGTGCTGGATCGGGTCTCGGTGCTCAGCGAGTATGAGACGGAGGTGCGCTCGCCCTCCTTCGCGCTGCGGTTGCCCTCGGTGATCGCGCTGCGGGAATACATCCCCTCGGCCCGGCGGCCGGCCTTCACGCGGTTCAACGTCTTCCTGCGCGACAGCTTTGAATGCCAGTATTGCGGCCACGACCTGCCGGCCCAGGAGCTGACCTTCGACCATGTGGTCCCGCGCAGCCGGGGCGGGCGGACGAGCTGGGAGAACGTCGTGGCGGCCTGCGGGCCCTGCAACCTCCGCAAGGCCGACAAGATGCCCAGGGAGTGCCACATGCTGCCGCGCCACGTGCCGCGCCAGCCGACCAGCTGGGAGTTGCAGGAGAACGGGCGGAGCTTCCCGCCCAATCACCTGCACGAGAGCTGGCGCGACTATCTGTACTGGGATTCCGAGCTGGAGGACTGAGGGGGCAGCGCCCCCTCGCTTCCTTTACATCTCGTGCTTCGGCGAGGCGAAGATGCACACCAGCGTCACCGTCGCCGCCGCCAGCAGGTAGTAGCCCACGGAGGCGATCCCGAAGCTCGACTGCAGCCAGGTCGCGATATAGGGCGCCAGCGAGGCGCCGAAGATGCTCGCCAGGTTGAAGGTGATCGAGGAGCCGGTGTAGCGCACCTGGGTGGGGAAGGGCGCGGCCAGGGCCACGCCGATCACGCCGTAGTTCAGCCCGAAGAGCAGCATGCCGATGGTGGCGAAGGCGTAGATGCCCCCGATCCCGGCCGAAAGCAGCGGCCCCAGCGCGAAGGAGAAGAGCATCACCAGCACCGTGCCGACGATCAGCAGCTCCCGCCGGCCATAGCGGTCGCCCAGCTTGCCGGCCGCGATGGTGGAGATGCCGAAGATGACCGAGGCGTAGATCTGGATCTTCAGCGCATCGACGAAGGCAATGCCCACCACCCGCACGTTGTAGGACAGCATGTAGGCCGAGCAGATGTAGAAGAGGACGAAGGTCACCAGTGCCATGAAGGTGCCCAGGAACAGGCTGCGCTTGTGCGAGCGGAAGAGCTCCACCACGGGCACCGCCACGCGCTGCTTCTTGTCGATGGCGCGCTGGAATTCCGGCGTCTCGGTGATCGACAGGCGCACCCACAGGCCGATCACGACGAGCGCGATCGAGGCCAGGAAGGGAATGCGCCAGCCCCAGCTCAGCAGGGCCTCCTGCGACATGAACTGCAGCAGCAGCCAGAACACCGCCGAGGACAGGAACAGGCCGACCGGCGCGCCCAGCTGGGGGAACATGCCGAACCAGTTGCGCTTGCCCTCGGGCGCGTTCTCGGTCGCGAGCAGCACCGCGCCGCCCCATTCGCCGCCGAGGCCCAGGCCCTGGCCGAAGCGGCACAGCGCCAGCAGCAGCGGCGCGGCCACTCCGATCTGGGCATAGGTCGGCAGCAGGCCGATCACCACGGTCGAGATGCCCATGGTCAGCAGGGCCGCGACCAGCGTTGTCTTGCGCCCGATCTTGTCGCCGAAATGGCCGAAGACCACGGCGCCGAGCGGGCGCGCGAAGAAGGCGATGGAGAAGGTCGCGAAGGAGGCCAGCAGCGCCGTCGTGGGGTCGCTATTGGGGAAGAA
>NZ_CBDDFJ010000013.1:0-39847 GCF_965227005.1 Roseococcus sp. | reverse complement strand
GGGTCAGGGGCTGCGCACGATGGGCGAGCTGATTGAAGTTTTGAAAACAAGACCAAGCACTTGCGGGACTCCTGGGGCGGGAACCGCGCAGCATCTGGCGCTCGAACTGCTCATCAGATCGGTGGGTGCCCGATGCGACTTCGTGCATTTCCGGGGGATCGCGGGCGCACTTCCGGAATTGCTCAACGGGGAGGTCCAGGTCTATGTGGAGGCTGCTGTCATCGGATTGCCACTGGTGCGGGAGGGGCGGGTCAGATTACTGGCTGTGACCTCCCGGACCCGTTCGGCCCTTCTGCCCGAGACCCCGACAGTGGCGGAGACGGTCCCCGGCTTTGAGGCGGAGACCTGGCTCGCGCTGATGGGGCCGCGCGGATTGGCTGAATCGATCGTGGGCAAGCTCGAGGAAGCATCCATTGCGGTGGCGCGCGACGCCGCAGTGGTTCGCAGATTGCGGGCGCTGTCGGCCGAACCCATCGGGGGGACGCGGACCGAGCTCGCGGCTACGATCCGCGCGCAGGATTCTATTTGGGGGCCGGTGGCTAGAGCCGCCGGAGTGACCGCTGATTGACGCTGCCATCCAAGCCACCATCCCCCGCAAGCTCGGCTTCAAGCTCGGCATGGTGTGCTCCGTCCTAGAACCGCCGACCGGGCTCAAGCACGGCCTGCCGGCAACCACGGCCACTGAGCCGGAACTCATCCTCGCCTTCGCTTCGGATCGTGCGTCCCTGGGCCGCGTCGCGGCCAGGGCGCTGGATCTCTACGGCGTTGGCGGGCGGCTTTGGTTCGCTTATCCGAAGAAGAACGGCCCCGTCCGTTCCGATCTGGACCGCGACCATGGCTGGGAGCCGCTGACCCAGGCCGGGCTGTTGCCGGTGACCCAGGTTGCGCTCGATGCCACCTGGTCGGCGCTGCGCTTTCGCCTGCGGGAAGAGATTCCGACACTGGCGCGCAAGGTCTAAGGACCTTCCGACGCAGACCGCCCCTGGGGGCCGGATATGAAAACGGGGCCGCAAGGCTCCGTTTTTCGTGGTGGCCTTGCCGTCAACCGGCGCACCCGGCGGGGCCGGTCTTGCCCTTGCTCAGGGCCATGATGTTCCGATAGGCCAGCACGGCCGGGCTGTCGCCCCAGCCTATCACGCTGCCCAGCCAGTCACGGGCCTGGGTCGCGGCGCCGGCATCCGATGCGACGCAAAGCGGCATGCGGGGTGCGGCGGGCATGGCGCCGCCGGCCGGCCCGATGAGGGGCAGGATCGCGAGGCAGGTTCCGGCAAGGATCAGGGGCAAGGTGCCACGCATTCGATACGCTCCGTCGTTAGGTCCGGTATGGGGTCTGACTTTGAAGCCGGCGGTTTTCGATTGCCTCGAAAAATAACAATTATCGAAATTATGACGCCACAGAAGTGATGCCTTTGCCCAACGCCGCGTTCGATGGGCATTGATCGCTGAAGTCACGATATGCGGAAAGCTTCGCCTGACGACAAGTAAAAAGTAAACTACTTAACAAATACGAAATATTGGACGTTCTTAAGCCGGCTTATTGCGCCATGCCCGTCAATTCGCTCCTTGGTTGCAGGCGATCCGGTCAGCGACCGGCCTGAAGGCCGTTCGGCAGCACTGTCAGGATGGGATTGGCGCAGACGTCCATCCCGGCCATCTCGGCGGCGCGGCCATTGGCGAAGACCACGCGCACGGCATTGAGGCCCGACCGGGCCATCACCGTCTGCGTCGCGCCGGCCGGCAGATGCCCCGGCGCCAGAAGATCACGGCCCCAATCGGCCGGCCCGGCCGTGCTGACATAGAGCTGCTCGACCGCGAGGGAGGACGCATTGCGCAGCTGAATGCGGCCATCGCAACCTCCGGTCCCTCCGGAGGGCGGGGCGGCACAGGCGGCGAGGAGGAGAGGCAGAAGCAACGGAAGACGCATGGCGAAAGCTAATCCCAGTCCGGATCGATGGGCGAGGGAGGCGTCCCGCCCGCCGCGATGTCCTCGCCCGCCGCGAGCAGCAGGTCCTCGCGATACCGCCCGCCGACGAGCTGCACGCCCACCGGTGCCTTGCCCACCATCCCGGTGGAGACGGTCAGGCCTGGCAGCCCCATCAGCGGCAGTCCGACCTGCACGAGCTGCGCCTCGATGATGGCGCGGAAGGCTTCGGCGCCGCCCAGATCGGCATGGTTGGCAAAGGGCAGCTCGCCCGAGACGGGCAGGATCACGACCGGATAGCGCTCGAAGAACAGCATCCAGGCGCGCAGGAAGGCCATGCGGATCGTCAGCGTGTCCTGAAATCCGACGAGATCGGGCTGCGGGCACAGCGCGCTCATATGGCCGAAGATGGCGAGCGAGGCCTTCTCCCCCTCGCGCTCGGCCATGGCCAGGCCGCCGCGCGGAAGCATGGCGAGCCAGAGCCGGGCCTGCATCATGGCGGGCTCGCGCAGCGGCGGCACCTCGGCCACCTCCTCGACCTCCCAGCCGGCGGCGCGCAGCCGCGCGGCGGAATCGCGCAGCGCGGCCTCGACGGCGGGCGCGACCTTCATCCCCTCGGGCGCCACGCAAAGGGCGGCACGCCTGGGCGCCGGCGGGCCTTCCAGCGGCGCGGGCACCCACCAGGGATCACGCACGTCGCGCGCGCTCATGGCCGCCAAAGCGAGCCGGAGGTCGGGGATGGTACGCGCCAGCGGGCCGCTGACGGCCATCAGCTGGGGGCCGATGTCGCGGTCGGGCAGGCTCGGATTCCAGGCCGGGATGCGGCCGAGGGTCGGGCGCAGCCCATGGATGCCGCAGGCATAGGCGGGATAGCGCACCGAGCCGCCGATATCCGTGCCATGCCCGATCGCGCCGATCCCCGCCGCCGTCGCCGAGGCCGCGCCGCCGGAGGAGCCGCCGGGCGTGAGCGACTTGTCGCGCGGATTGAAGGTCTCGCCATGGATGTCGTTGGAGGTGAACCAGCGCAGCGAGAAGGCCGGCGTGTTGGTCCGCCCGATGATGACCGCGCCGGCCTTGCGGAAGTTCGAGACGACCGGGCCGTCCTCCGTCGCGCGATGGTCGGCCTGGAGCTTGAGGCCGTTGGTGCTCGCGAAGCCCTTCTGGTCGGTGTTCACCTTGATGGTGACCGGCACGCCGGCGAGCAGCCCGGGCGCCTCGCCGCGGGCGATGGCCTGGTCCACCGCATCCGCCGCGGCCAGGGCTTCCTGCGGCATCGTCTGCACCACGGCGTTGAGCCGCGGGTTCACCGTATCGAGTCGCGCCAGGGCGGAGAGGGTCACTTCCCGCGCTGAAACCTCACGCGACCGGACGCGCCACGCCACCTGTGTCGCATCCAACTGCCAGAGTTCGGACATCGCGGGTTCCTTCGATGAATTCCCGATCCTTCGTCGCCCGATGCTTCCTGGTCAACCGGTGATGCTCATGTATCCTGCGCCGGGTTCGGCCGGGGGGCAGGGGGTTATGGAAGCTGGCGCGACGATGCGGGTGGACCCGCAGGCGGATCGCCGAAGGCTGTTGATGCGTTTCGCGCTCAGCACCAACGGGTCTGCCTTCACGACCGCGATGCAGGGATGGATGGACCAGCACCCGGAGGCCGTCGGCTATGACTGGCTCTACGACATGCGCATTTATCACGGCACGGTCAGCCACGACGACATGACCTATTTCGCGCGCGCCTATGCGACGATCGCCGACGAGAGCGACCGGGGCCGCTATACGATCTTCGTCTCGTCGGATCCCGGCCTGCCGCTGTGGATCCGCGTCTGCGCGCTGCACTTCCCACGGCGGATCTTCACCGTGGTGCGTACCATGGCCGAAGCCGAGAAGCTGCTGAAGCGCGAGCCGTCCTGCTGAGGATTGGATCGCGACGCGTTGGCTCACTTGCCGCGATCCAAAGTTTTAGCGCGCGAATAAGATCCACAGCGCCTTCGCGCCTTCGATCATCACGCTTCCGCCTCAGCCCGGAAGTTCCAGCACGTTCTTGCTGATGATGTTGCGCTGGATCTCGTTGGTGCCGCCATAGATCGAGGTCGGCCGCGCCTGGATGTAGAGCGCGCCGGGGTTCAGATTCCGGTTGCCCTCCATCGGCCCGAAGAGCCCGGCATTCTCGCCCGCCACCTCCAGCATCGTCTCGGTGATGCGCTGGAAGAGCTCGGACTGGATGACCTTGAGCTGCGAGACGTCGGCGCCAAGTGGGCGGCCCTGCTTCAGCACCTCGACATAGCGTCCGTAGAGGGCCTTGAGGTCCTCCAGGTCGCAGCGATGGCGCGCGTAGCGGTCCTGGAAGGTGCCGTCGTCGGCCGCGCCCATCCGCTCGGCGAGCTGCTTCAGGCGCGTGAGCGCATAGGCGCTCTGGCGGGGCGAGCCGAGATAGATGCGCTCGAAGGAGAGCAGCGCCTTGGCCATGTCCCAGCCCTTGTTGAGCTGGCCGACCAGATGCGCCTTCGGCACCTTCACATTGTCGAAGAAGACCTCGCAGAACTCGTCATGCATCTCGAGGTTGATGATGGGGCGCACGGTGATGCCGGGCGTGTTCATGTCGACGAGGAGGAAGGAAATCCCCTCCTGCTTCTTCGCGGCCTTGTCGGTGCGCACGAGCAGGAAGATCCAGTTGGCGTCCTGCGCCAGCGTGGTCCAGATCTTCTGGCCGTTCACGACGTAATGGTCGCCGGCATCCACGGCCTCGGTGCGGATCGAGGCGAGGTCGGAGCCGGAATTGGGCTCGGAATAGCCCTGGCACCAGATGTGCTCGCCGCTTAGGATCTTCGGAAGATAGAAGTTCTTCTGCTCCTCCGTGCCGTAGCGGATGACCAGGGGGCCGAGCATGATGATGCCGTGGTCGTTGCAGCGGGCGCAGCCGTGGCGCTCGAGCTCCTCGGTGAAGATGATCTGCTTGGCGGGCAGCAGGCCCAGGCCGCCGAATTCGCGCGGCCAGCCGGGGGCGAGCCAGCCTTTCTCGGCGAGCTTGAAGTACCAGACCTTGTTCTCCTCCCAGTGGAGGCGCTTTTCCGGATTGCGGATCTCGGCGGGGTAATTGGCCTCGATCCAGGCGCGGATATGCGCGCGGAAGGCGTCGTCGGGGAGGGCGTTGAGGTCGTTGGGCTCGCGGCCGGTGATGGCGTTCATTTTCTGTCCTCTTGGTTGCGAAGGGCTCTGCCCCTCGCGCTCCCCGCCAGGGCTTTTGGCCCTGGACACTTGAACTGGTGAGGGGCCATGGCCCCCCGGCATCACTTTCCCTGGAAGACCGGCTTGCGCTTGCCGAGGAAGGCCTCGCGCCCCTCCTTGTGGTCTTCCGAGACGAAGAGCGTGGCCTGGAAATCGGCCTCGCGCGCCAGCGCCTTGTCGAGATCCTCGGCGAACCACTGCCGCGTGAAGGCGATGGGGAGCGGCGCGGATTCCGCGAGCGCCTGCGCCTTATCCATCGCGGCGGCCAGCGCCTGGCCCGGCGGGACCACATAGTCGACCAGGCCGATCTCCTTGGCCTCGGTGCCGAGATACTGCGTGTGGTGCAGCATCATGTCGCGCGCGCGGCCGACGCCGATGCGTGCGGGCAGCGTCGCCGGCATGCCCATGTCCGCCATCAGGCCGATCTTGTGGAAGCCCGCCATGAAGCGCGCATTCTCGGCCGCGACGACCGTGTCGCAGAGGAGCGTGAGCGAGAGGCCGGCGCCCACCGCCCAGCCCTCGACCGCGGCCACGATCGGGAGGTTGCTGCGCGCCATGAGGCGCACGAGGCGGTGCGTGCGCCGCATGCGCTCGCGCCCGTCATAGGCGTTCTCGATGTTCATGCCCGAGATGTCGCCGCCGGCGGAGAAAGTTTCGCCCGAGCCCGTGAGCACGAGGCAGCGGATGCTCCGGTCGGTGTTGGCGCGCTCGATCGCGTCCTCCAGATCCTGGCGGAGGGGCACGGCCAGCGCGTTGCGCCGCGCGGGATAGTCGATCGTCAGCACCAGCACGGCGCCGTGACGCTCTTCGGCGATCCGCATGACCGGAGCTTCGGGGGCGTCGTTCATTCTTCGGTCTCCGGCGCGAGGGCCATGAAGCGCTTGCGATGCAGCGCGGCGCCGCCGAGGGCAGGGGCCTGCACCATGGCGCGCCGCATATAGAGGCCGACATCGTAATCATCAGTATAGCCGATGCCGCCATGCAGCTGCACGCAGGCCTGGGCGACGAGCATGCTCGCCTCGCTGGCGCGCGCCTTGGCGCGGCTGACGATGGCGCGGGCCGCATCGCCCGTCACGCCGTCATCCAGCGCGGCGGCGGCCTGTTCCACGGCGGCGCGGGTCAGCGCCACCTGCATCTTCGCATCCGCCGCCTTGTGCTGCAGCGCCTGGAAGGTGCCGATGATCTTGCCGAACTGCTGGCGCGTGCGGAGGTAGTCCAGCGTCATCGCGAAGGACACTTCCATGCCGCCGAGCAGCGAGGCCGCGGTGGCGAGCGCCGCGCGATCCAGCGCATCGGCGAGCGCGGAGGTCACGTCGTCGGCGATATGCGCGCCGGGGCCGTGGCCCGAAAAGGGCTTGGGCGCGATGGTGCCGAGATGGCCGCCATCCTGCGTGGACTCGACCGTGATCTCCACCTGGTCGCGTGTCAGCAGATGCAGCGCCACGCGCCCACCCTCGGAGACGGGCCAGAGGACATGCGTCGCACCGGCCGCCATGGGCACGAAGCTGCGCGCGCCATCGGCCGAGGTGGCGAGCGACAGCGTATTCGCGCGATCCTGCCAGGCGGTGAGCACCACGGCCTCGCCGGCGAGAAGCTGGCCGAGCAATTCGGTGGCACCGGCCGCGGCCAGCAGATCCGCCGAAAGCGCGCAGCCGATCAGCGGTTCGGGCGCGAGCGAGCGGCCGATTTCCTCGGCGAGCGCGACCATTTCGCCCATGCCCAGGCCCGTGCCGCCGGCCTCTTCCGAAATGGCGAGGCCGATCCAGCCCGCCTCGCCCATCTGGCGCAGCAGGGCGGTGTCGAAGCCCGGCTCGGCGAAGCGCAGCTTGCGCACGCGGGCCATGTCCGCACCCAGCAATCCGCGCGCGGAATCGCGGATCATCTCGATGCTCTCGGCGCGGTCGCCCGTGAAGGGCGCGACGCCGGCGGCGGACGCGCTCATGCCCGGGTATGGAGCTTGGCGGCGCTCTTGGACTGGAGCTCCTCCAGACTGATGCCATCCGCGATGTCGCGCACGACGAAGCCCAGCTCCGGCACCACGTCGAGCACGGCGAGATTGGTGTAGACGCGCGACACATTGGCCAGCGCCGTCAGCGGATAGCCGCAGCGTTCCACGATCTTCGGGCGGCCGTCCTTGGTCGTGTGGTCCATCACCACCCACAGGCGCTTGGCGCCCGCGCCGAGGTCCATCGCGCCGCCCACGGCCGGGGCCGTGTCGTTCTCGCTGGTCGCCCAATTGGCGAGGTCGCCGTTCTCGGCCACCTCGAAGCCGCCGAGCACGCAGAGGTCGATATGCCCGCCGCGGATCATCGCGAAGCTGTCGGCGTGATGGCAGAAGGAGCCGCCCGGACGCAGCGTCACGAACTGCTTTCCAGCATTGATCAGCCAAGGGGTTTCCTGGCCCTTCTCGGGGGCGGGGCCCATGCCCAGCACGCCGTTTTCGGACTGGAAGATGACTTCGCGCTCGAGCGGAACCTCATTGGCGATCATGGTCGGCATGCCGATGCCCAGATTGACCACCCAGCCCTCGGGAATATCGGCGGCGGCCTTCGCGGCCATGTCGGTGCGGCTATAGGGCATTGTGGTTCCTCCTCAGGCGATTGAGGCTAAGCCCGTGCCGCGCGCAGGTCCAGGGTAGCGCTTATGCGTTTCTTACGAGGCGGGGGCGTGATCCGCATCGTGCGGCGATGCCCTTCGGGCGCAGGTTTTCCGGCGTGGAGAGAACCATGCCAGACCCTGATCACCCTGTTCGTTTCAACCCCTTCGGCGATCTGCTCGACGCCGTGGAAGCCCGGCCCGAGGACCGGTTGCTGCTCGTGGATGGCGGCCCGGAGCTGCTCTGCTCCGCGCTGCGCCATGGCTGCCGCTCGGCGGTGAGCCTCGCCGTGCCGCCTCGCCATCCCGAACCCGCCGACCTCGTGGTCGCGGGAGGCGTCGCGAGCCAGGCCGAGGCCGTCGCGGTGGCCGAGAGCGCCCGCCGCGCACTGGGCCGCGACGGCCGGCTCGCGATGATCCTGCGGGGGGCGGCGACCAAGGCCGCGCGCGGACTGCGCCAGCGGCTGCACGAATACGGCTTCTCCCGCGTGCGTCGGCGTACCGGCGCGAATGGCGCGGTGCTCTTGCTGTGCCGATATGGAGCGACCCGATGAAATCCTTTGCCGAATTGCGGGGCTCCATCCCCGCTCTGGTGATGCCCTTCGATCCCGACTCGCTGGAGCCGGACCTTCCCGCCCTCGCGCATCTTGCCGACCGTGCCGTGCTGCGCGGCGTTGCCGGGCTCGTCGTCTGCGGCACCACCGGCGAGGCGCCCGCCCTGCGGCCGGAGGAACAGGCGCGTGCCCTGCATGCCGTCGTGGAATCGGTGGCCGGCCGCGTGCCGGTAATCGCGGGCATCGGCGGGTCCTGCACCGAATCCGCGGTGGCGCTCGCCGAGGGGGCGGGGCATGCGGGGGCCACCGGCCTGCTGGTTTCCGCGCCGCCCTATGTGCGGCCCGGACAGGAGGGCCTGCGCGCCCATATCCGCGCGGTGGCGGCGCGGAGCGGCCTGCCGGTGATGCTCTACGACGTACCCTCGCGCGCCGCCGTCGCCTTCACGGACGAGACCGTCGCCCGGCTCTGGGAGGAGGGAGCGATCGCCGCGATCAAGGATGCGACGGCCGACCTCGCGCGGCCCATGCGGCTGCGCCGGCTCTGCGGCGCGGAGTTTCCACAGTTCTCCGGCGATGACGGCACGGCCGCGGCGCATCTGGCCATGGGCGGGATGGGCTGCGTTTCGGTGACGGCCAATGTCGCGCCGGGGCTTTGCGCCGCGCTCGACGCGGCATGGCGGGCGGGCGACCTGCATCGCTTCGCCGAGCTGCGCGACCTGCTGGCCCCGCTGCACGCGGCGCTCTTCGCCGAGACCAATCCCGTGCCGGTGAAGGCAGCGCTGAGTTTGCTGAGTCTTTGCGCGCCCACGCCGCGACTGCCGCTGCTCAAGGCCGGTGAGGCCACGCTCGCGCTGCTGGCGCGCGCGATGGTGGACGTCACGCCGCAGGAGGAGACGCGGGCCCGCGCGATGGCGAGATCGCGGGAACTCAAGGCGGCGCTGCGGTGGCGCCGCGCGGCGGCTTAGAGCCTTCTCCGTTCGCAAGGGCTCACTGCGCAGGCTCTAGCCATTTGTTTTTACGAGCATCTTTATCCGGCCAGACGATTCCTCCTGGTCGGATGATGCTCTAGGCTGATCGGCTGTCGCAGCGGGCGATGAAATCCATGATCAGGCCCGTGACCTCCGCCGGGCGATCCAGGCTCGGCAGATGGGCCGAGCCGGCCAAGGCATGGCATGACCCGTTCCGCATCACGGCCGCGATGCGACAGCATCGTTCCTGGATGTGGGGAAATTCGAGATCGCCGCAGATCACCAGCGAGGGCGTGGCGATGTCGTCCAGGCGAGGGAAGGCGGGCGCGACATCGAGGTTCCGCCCGTTCGGCGGCGAGCGGAGCGCGATGGCGTTCATCTCCAGGAGCAGTTCGCGCGCCGGACCCGTGACCCGGCCCTCCGGCGCCAGCGGGCCGTCGAGGAAAAGGCGGGCCTTCATCGCGTTCACGCGGTCCAGGTCGCGGGCCTTTTCCGCCTCCTTCAACTCAACCATGAGGGCCTGGATTGCGGGGGATACTCCGCCTCCGGCGCGCCGCTCACGCTGGGCGAAATGAGAACCAGGCCCCGGATCAGCGAGGGATGGAGAAGGGCCGCGTCGAGCGCGATCCTTCCGCCGGCCGAGCATGCGACCAGCACCGCGGGCGTGCCGCCGGTCACGGCGCCCATCACCGCCATCAGATCCGCGACGTCGGAGAATGCCTCCTCGTCGGCGCGGGTCTCCCCGAAACCCCGGCGATCATAGGCGATCGCCTGGTTGCGGGCGCCGACGCCCTCCATCTGCGCGTGCCACATGCGGCGATCGCAGATGGCGGCGTGCAGGGAAGACGACGGGATCGCCATGGCCGGCAACCTCCGTGGCCAGCATGGCGCGGCCGGATGCCAGCTGCCGATGGATGGTCACCGGCCTGCCGGTGCCTAGGGCGCCCAGGGCGCCCCGCGGTCCACCCGGACCACTCGGTTCACATAGATCCCCGGCGTCGCGATCGCCTCGGGATCGAGCGCGCCGAGCTCCACGATGTGCTGCGTCTGCACGATGGTCAGCTCCGCCGCCGTCGCCATCACCGGGTTAAAGTTCCGGCCCGACTGGTTGTAGACGAGGTTGCCCCAGCGATCGGCCTTCCAGGCCTCGATCAGCGCCACATCGGCCTTCAGCCAGCGCTCCATCACATAGTTGCGGCCCTCGAACTCGCGCTCCTCCTTGCCCTTGGCCAGAAGCGTTCCGTGCGAGGTGGCGGTGAAGAAGGCGGGCACGCCGGCGCCGGCGGCGCGCATGCGCTCGGCCATGGTGCCCTGGGGCACGATCTCCAGCTCCAGCTTCCCCTCGCGATAGAGCTGCTCGAAGACGACGCTGCCGGCGCTGCGCGGGAAGGAGCAGATGATCTTGCGGACGCGGCCGAGCTCCATCAGGCGGGCCAGGCCGGTATGCCCCGTGCCGGCATTGTTCGCGACGCAGGTGAGGTCCTTCGCACCCTGCTCGATCAGCGCCTCGATGAGCTCGTCGGGCTGGCCGGCGCTGCCGAAGCCGCCGATGAGCACGGTGGATCCGTCCTTCACACCCGAGAGCGCCTCGGCCAGCGTGTTGACGATCTTGTTGATCATGAAGCGTCCGTCCCTCAGCCCTGGCCTTCAAGCCGGCCATCTCGGCGCACCGCGCGCCGGCATTTCTCGGCGGGGATACTGCGTTGCCGGACGGCATTCTCCAAGAGGGGGCCGTCCGGCCGGTCGGTCGATGCGGGGCGGTCAGGCGAGCTTCGGCAGAAGCGCGGTCACCTCGGCGCTGCTCGGCGCGCCGCCCATGATGTCGAGGTCGCCCGCCTTGAGGCGCCGCGCCGCGCCGACCATCGCGCCCATCGCCTGGCGGTAGAGCGAACCGCCCAGCGAGACGCGCCGCACGCCCGCCGCCGCCAGCACCGCCAGCGGCACGGGGCCGGTGCGCGGGCCGAAGACCACGTTCACGGGCTTGGGCGATACCGCCTTCACCACGGCCTCGATGGCGGCCATGTCGGGCAGGCCCGGCGCGTAGAGCACGTCCGCGCCCACCTCGGCGAAGGCCTGGAGGCGGCGGATGGTGTCGTCGAGATCGGGGCGGCCGTTGAGGAAATTATCCGTCCGCCCGGTCAGCAGGATGCGGCCGCGCGCGGCCTTTGCCGCCGCCTTCACGCGGGCCACGGCCGCGTCGAAGCCGTGGATCGGATCGTGGGGATTCGCGGTGGTGTCCTCGATGCCGAGGCCCGCGAGGCCGGCGGCGATCGAGGCCTCGACGGTCTCCGCGCAATCCTCGGGCGAGGGGCCGAAGCCGTCTTCCAGATCGCCATTCACCGGCAGGCCGGTGAGCCTGAAGATCATTGCCGCGTTCTCGATGGAGACCTCGCGGCTCAGCGCCGCGCGGCCGTCGGGCACGCCCATGGCGAAGGCGATGCCGAGCGAGGTGGAGGCGAGGGCCGGAAAGCCCTCGCGCGCCAGCAGCACGGCCGAGCCGCCGTCCCAAGGGTTGGGCATGACGAAGCAGCCCGTCCGATGAAGGTCGCGGAATGTTTCATAAGCGGCGCCCATGGCGTCTTTCCTCCTGAGGGAGGAGGAACCTAGACGCAGGGCCGGCCCAAACCGTTCGGCGTTTTCCGAAGCGCAGCCCCGCGAGGGGGCTGGCCGGCTAATCCTTGTCGCCGTCCTCGCCATAGGGATTCTCGGTCCCGCGCAGCTGCAGGCGGATCGGCACGCCCGGCATGTCGAATTCCTCGCGGAAGCCGTTCAGCAGGTAGCGCTGGTATTCCTGCGGCAGCTGCTCGGCGCGCGTGCCGAAGAGCGTGATGGTCGGCGGCCGTGCCTTGGGCATGGTCGCGTAGCGCAGCTTGAGCCGGCGGCCCTCGACGAGCGGCAGCTGGTGCTTCTCCAGCATGTGCGCGAACCAGCGGTTGAGCGCGCCGGTGCCGATGCGGCGGTTCCAGCGCTCATGCGTGCGGCGAACCGCCGGCATCAGCTTGTCCACGCCCGCGCCGGTCGCGGCCGAGATGGTCACGACCTCGATGCCCCGCAGCTGGTTCAGCGAGGTCTCCAGCGTGTCGGAGATGCGCTGGCGCGCCGCGACCCGGTCCTCGATGGCGTCCCACTTGTTCAGCGCGATGACCACCGCGCGGCCCTCGCGCTCGGCGAGGCGGGCGATGCGGATGTCCTGCTCCTCCAGGCCCAGCAGGCCGTCGAGCACCAGGATCACCACTTCCGCCTCGCGCAGCGCGCCGATGGAGGAGGCGACGCTCATCTCCTCCAGGCGATGCGTGATGCGGGCGCGCTTGCGCATGCCGGCGGTGTCGACGATGCGGATGGGGCCGTGCTCGTCCTGCCACTGACTGGCGATGGCGTCGCGCGTGAGGCCGGGCTCGGGGCCCGTGATCATGCGCTCCTCGCCCAGCAGCGTGTTGAGCAGCGTGGACTTGCCGGCATTGGGCCGGCCGAGGATGGCCAGGCGCAGCAGCTTGGCGTCGTCCTCGCCCTCGACCTCGGGCTCCAGCTCGGGCAGGTGCTCGGCGATGGCGATCATCAGCCCGGCGATGCCCTCATTGTGCTCGGCGGAGACGGCGATGGGATCGCCCAGGCCCAGCTCATAGGCCTCCATGGCGTTCGCGGCGCCGCCGCGGCCCTCGGCCTTGTTGGCGACGAGGATCACCGGGCGGTGCGCGCGGCGCAGCCAATTGGCGAAGGCGCGGTCGGACGCGGTGATGCCGGTGCGGGCATCCACCACGAAGACGGCCACGTCGGCCTGCTCCAGCGCGGCCTCAGAGCTCGCGCGCATGCGGCCATAAAGGGTCTCGGGCGCGGCCTCCTCGAGGCCGGCTGTGTCGACCAGGAGAATGTCGCGGCCACCCATCTGGGTCTCCGCCTCTTTGCGGTCGCGCGTCACGCCGGGCGTGTCGTCCACGATCGCAAGTCGCCGCCCTACGAGCCGGTTGAAGAGGGAAGACTTACCCACATTCGGTCGGCCGAGAATGGCGACCACCGGAAGGCTGTCGCCAGCTGCCATTGGAATTATCCTACGCCGCGCAGGGCGACGACTGCGCCCCCGTCGGTCATCAAGTAAACGCTGTTATTGGCCACCACCGGCTGCAGCGTGGCGCCTTCGGGCAGGCGGAGGCGCTGGACGATCTCGCCGGAGCCGGCATCCACCTCGAGGAGCTGACGGTTGCTGGAGGAGAGCAGAATCCGCCCCCCTGCCAGGACCGGCGGGCTCCAGATGATCGGCCGCCGGCGGCGGGCCTCGTCCTCGTAATTGGGCAGCTCGGTGATCCAGCGCACGCGGCCGTTGTCGCGCTCCAGCGCCATCAGCCGATTGCCGCGGGTGAGGGCGAAGAACCAGTCGCCCGCGACCGAAGGCGTGAGCGAACCGCCCACCTCGCGCTCCCAGACGCGACGGCCCGAGCGCAGGTCGAGCGAGGTCGCCGCGCCGGCCATGCCGATGGCGAAGACGCGACCGCGATCGATGACCGGCAGGGCCGAGATGGCGCCGATGTCGGCGATGGAGGCGCCGCCGCGCGTGGTGCCGAGGCTTTCGCTCCAGAGCACGCGGCCGTCATTGACGTTCAGCGCCACGATCTCGCCCGAGGCGAAGCCGGTCACGCAGGTGTCGCCGTCCACGGCCGGGCTCGGCAGGCCGAGCGGCAGGGCCTGGACCGGGGTGGCGCGGAAGCGCCAGGCCACGGCGCCGTCCTCGGTCGAGAGCGCGACGAGATGGTTCTCCACGGTGGGCACCAGGAGCTTGTTGCCGGCGACGGCGAGGCCGCCGCGCGCGGGCACGCCGAGCGGGGCGCGCCACTTGATCTCGCCCGTGCCGGGATCCAGCGCCATCACCTCGGCGAGGCCGGTGGCGACGTAGAGGATGCCGTTGGAGAAGGCGATCGCGCCGCCCAGCGCGCCGTCGCGGTCACGGCGGGGGCGGGTGTCGGTCTGCCAGCGGCGGCCGCCGCGCGCGACGTCGAGGCAGCTCACCCAGCCCAGCGCGTCGATGGCGAAGATCGCATCGCCGACCACGAGGGGCGCGGCGGTGAGGCGGCGGCGATAGGCGTTGCCCGAGCCGATGGAGGTGCGCCAGACCTCGCCGATCGGCCGCGGCAGCGAGAGGTGGCCGGGCGCATGGCCCGGCGCCCCGCCGGCCGTGGGCCATTCGAGGTTGAGCGTCGGCGCGGGGAGCGAGAAGGCGCGGCCCACGGCGGCGTCATCGGGGGCGACCTCGCGCTCGACGGAGAGCACCGCGCGGCGCTCGCCCGTCAGCGGAACCTTGGGGGTTCCCAGGAAGTCGTCCACCCAGTCGCGCGCGCTGTCGCAGCCGGCGAGGAGGGCGGCGGCGCCCAGCAGGGCCGTGCGGCGGCCCGGGAAAGGTTTCGTCGTATCGGGCATCAGCTTCCCAGTCCTTGGAGCAGGCGGCCTGCGCGTTCGCGCAGCCCCTGCGGCGTCGCCGCGTCGGTGGTGAGGGCCTGCAGGGTGGTGCGGGCCTGGTCGGTGTTGCCGGCCTTGAGGGCCGCCAGGGCCAGCACCTCCTGCGCGGAGGCGCGCCAGGGGGCGCCGGGCACGGCGAGAGGGGTGAGGCGGGCCTGGATGGCCGCCGCATCGCCCGAATCGAGCGAGCGCAGCCCCCACATCACGGAAGCGAGGTCGCGGTAGAGCGGATCCACCTCGCCGTCGCGCGAGAGGGCGTCATAGGCGGCCAGGGCCTGCTCCGTCTGGCCGGTCTCGGCCAGCAGGGCGGCGGCGCGCAGGCGGGCCAGAGCGCGGTAGCCGGGGGGCGCGGAGGGGGCCATCGCGATGAAGCGGTCGGCCATGGCCTTGAGGTCGGCGCCTTCGGCCGCGGCGTCGCGCGTGGCGGAGAGGAAGGCCTCGGCGGCCTTTCCGGACTCGCGCCGCTCGTGCCAGCGCCAGGCCTCCCAGCCGCCCACGCCCGCGAGGGCCAGCAGCACGACCCCGGTCACGAGGCCGCCAAAGCGCTGCGCGAGCCTGCGCGCGCGCTCGGCGCGCATCTCCTCGTTAACCTCGTCGATCAGATCGGACAATGCAGGCGCCTTTGTCAGCCGGAGGGCATTCGGGAGGAGGGGGTATAGCGGCCCCTTCGCACGGCGTTAAGGCTTGCGGGTGTTTCGTGGCGGATATGCGGCACATCCTCTCCCTGGCGACGCTTCTTCTCCCCCTCCTGGGCGGCTGCGACGGGCCGGCGCTGGTCGCCACGGCCGGGGTGAACGTGGCCTCCCTGACCCTGGTGGGGCGGACGGTGCCCGATCTCCTGGTCTCGGGCGTGACGGGGCGGGACTGCTCGATCGTCCGGCTGGACCGCGGGCTGTCCTATTGCGGGCCTTCGCCGGTCGCGCCCGGCCCGCAGCCCTACTGCACGCGCAGCCGGGGCAGCGTGGATTGCTGGGTGAGCCGGCCGCTGGCCATCCCGATAGTTCCGGGCCAGGGGGATGCCCCGCCGGGGCTGACGGTGGCGCAGGAGGCGGACCGGACGGCGCGCTGGCCGGGGTTGTGACGGCCGCGGTTATGACGGGCGGGGAAGGATGTCCCGCTCGGTGACGATCGCGTCCATCGGAATATCGTGCGGCTGGGGAAAGATCGTGGAGATGGCGGCGCGCGACGCGCCCACCCCCAGGACGCGCGGCCTCACCGCCATGGCGGCCAGCGTCCGGTCAAAGAAGCCGCCGCCATAGCCGAGCCGATAGGCGCCGGGATCGAAGCCGACCACGGGCGCGATGACGATCTCGGGGACGACCTCCGCGCCCTCGGCCGGGATGGGGATGTTCCACACGCCCCGCGCCAGGGCCGCGCCGGGCGTCCATTCCCGGAAGACCAGCGGGCGCGCCTTCTCCACCACCACGGGCAGGGCGCAGCGCCCGCCGCGCGCGTGGATGCGCTCCAGCCAGGGCCGCAGGTCGGGCTCGCCGCGGAAGGGCCAATAGGCGCTGACGATGCGGCCGGCGACCTCGCCGAGGGCCGCGTCCAGCCCGGCGGCGATGGCCTCGCTCTCCTGGCGGCGGGTCTGGGGATCGACGGCGAGGCGCAGCGCGATCAGCCGCTCGCGCTCGGCCTTGCGCCAGCGGGCGACGTCGCGGCGTTGCTCGGCGTCGGGCTCGGGCGGGTAGCCGAGGTAGTCCGGATCGACCTCGTGCAGGAAGCAGGCCGGGGAGGCGTAGTCGTGGAATTCCGGGGGGTTGGGGGGCTTGGTCATCGCCGGTACCGCTCCTCCTTGCGCAGCAACACGCCCGCGCCGGCGGCGATGCCCATCTCCAGGCTCTGGGCGATGCGCCGCGCGCGCTCTAGGAAATGCTCGGCCGCCGCGGGCGGGCAGATCTCGCGCGCCGAGGCCTCGAAGAGGGCCAGCCAGCGGTCGAAATGCGCGGCGTCCACCGGGAGGGGCAGGTGCAGCCCCATCGGGTTGCCGCGATACTCGCCCGACATCAGCGCGACCGAGGACCAGAAGGCGAAGATGCGCTGGAGATGGTGTTCCCAATCGGCGACCCGTGCCGCGAAGACGGGGCCGATCAGGGGGTCCTCACGCACCTTCCCGTAGAAATGGCGCATGAGGGTTTCGATCATCGCGGCATCGATGCCGGTGCGCGCGACGATCTCGGCGGTGGCCTCTGCGCGTCGCTCGGCGGCGTCGCGCGCGGCGCTCACCGGAAGGTGACCGGCTTGCCGATCGGGGCGCCCAGCACCTCGTCGTCGCGCATGGCCACCTGGCCGCGGATGATGGTGCCGACCGGCCAGCCCTGGCAGCGATAGCCGTCGAAGGGCGTCCAGCCGCAGGGGCTGGCGATCCAGTCATTGGTGATCTCGCGGGACTTCTTCATGTCCACCAGGGTGAAATCGGCGTCGTAGCCGACCGCGAGGCGGCCCTTGTTCACCGCCCCGTAGATCCGCGCGGGGCCGGCGCACATCAGGTCGGCCAGGCGCGTGAGGCTGAGGCGGCCGGCGCTCACATGGTCGAGCATCACGGGCACGAGGGTCTGCACGCCGGTCAGGCCGGCGGCGGTGTTGGGCCAGGGGCGCTCCTTGGCCGCGCGGGAGTGCGGGGCGTGGTCGCTGCCGATGACGTCGACCGTGCCGTTGCGCACGGCGGCCCAGGCGGCCTCGAGGTGGCGCTGCTCGCGGATCGGCGGGTTCATCACCGCATAGCCGCCGAGGCGGTCATAGGCCTCGTCGGTCTGGGTGAGGTGGTTCACCAACACCTCGACGGAGCAGATGTCCTTGAAGTCGGCCAGGTATTCGAGTTCTTCGGCCGTCGAGACGTGCAGGATGTGGGCGGGGCGTCCGGTCTTGCGGGCGATGGCCATGAGGCGCTTGGTGCCCAGCATGGCGCATTCCACGTCGCGCCAGACCATGTGGTTGCGATGCGGCATGCCCTCGGTGAAGAGCGGCTTGCGCTCCTGCAGGCGGTATTCGTCCTCGGAATGGTAGCAGATGCGGCGGCGGCCGGAGCGCATCACGGCCTCCAGCGTCGCATCGTTCTCGATCAGCAGGTCGCCCGTGGAGGAGCCGGCGAAGACCTTCACCGCGCAGACATTGTCCTCGAGCTCCAGCTCGGCGAGCTCCGCGATGTTCTTCTTCGAGGCGCCGACATACAGGCCCGTGTCGCACCAGGCGTGCTCGGACACATAGCCGCGCTTCCAGGCGAGCTGGGCCGAATCGGTGATGGAGGGCGCGGTGTTGGGCATGTCGAAGACGGCGGCGAGGCCGCCCAGGATCGCGGCCTTGGTGCCGGTCTCGATGGTCTCGACCGCCGGGTCGCCCGGCTCGCGGAGATGGACATGGGCGTCGATGAGGCCGGGCATCACGTGCAGATGCGTGCAATCGATGACCTGCGCGGCCTCGGCCTTGCCCAGCCCGCCCATGGCGGCGATGCGGCCGTCGCGCACGCCGATGTCGAGCGGCTCGATGCCCCAGGGCAGGACGGCCTGGCCGCCGCGCAGGATGAGATCGAAATGGGGCATCGGGGAGAACTCCGCAGGTCAGTAACGCGGCGCAATCTGACGGGTCCGGCGGGGCGCGCAAGTCGTGCTTGACGGGATCATGCATAAGGATATGTCGATGTGATCATAAATATGGAAGATCCCGCTTGACCCTGCGCGAACCGCCCTCGCCCTGCCGGCAGGTCTGCGTCCTCGAGGGGCGGATCTGCCTCGGCTGCGGGCGCAGCCTGGACGAGATCGCCGCCTGGCCGACGGCCAGCGCCGCCTCGAAGCGGGCCATCTTGGAGGCGGCGCGGGCCCGCTTGGCGCCCAAGGGATGACGCCGCCGCCCATCGGCCGCATATCGAGCGGATGTCCCAAGCCCTGATCGTCGAGAACCTCGTGAAGACCTATGTCGCCGGCCGCCCGCCGGCCGTGGACGGGCTGAGCTTCGCCATGCCCCGGGGCGCGACCTTCGGGCTGCTCGGCGGCAACGGCGCGGGCAAGACCACGACCATCGCCATGCTGCTCGGCCTGCTGGTGCCGAGCTCCGGACGCATCACCGCGCTCGGCCATGACATGGAGAAGGACCGCTTCTCCGCTTTGGCGCGGATGAACTTTTCCTCCCCGTATATCGCGCTGCCGCACCGGCTTTCGGTGGCGGAAAACCTGCGCGTCTACGCCCATCTGTACAACGTGAGGCACGCTGAGGCGCGCATCGCCGAGCTGGCTCGCGACCTCCAGCTGGAGGACCTGCTGAACCGCCCGGCCGGCGAGCTTTCAGCGGGGCAGAAGACGCGCGTGGCCCTGGCCAAGGCGCTCATCAACCGCCCCGAGCTGCTGCTGCTGGACGAGCCCACCGCCAGCCTCGATCCCGATACGGGCGACTGGGTCCGCTCCTGGCTGGAGCGCTACCGCGAGCAGACCGGCTGCGCCATCCTGCTCGCCAGCCATAACATGGCCGAGGTGGAGCGGCTCTGCGACCACGTGCTCATGCTCAAGCAGGGCAGGGTGGTGGACCAGGGCAGCCCGGCCGCGCTGGTCGAGCGCTTCGGGCGCGGCGATCTGGAGGAGGTGTTTCTCGACATCGCGCGGGGCACGCGTTCGGAGGCCGCGCAGTGAACCAGTCCTCCGCGAATTCGCCGATCCAGCAAAGCGCGCGCCGGGTCTGGGGCCTCGTCTACCGCCACCTCGCGCTCTACAGACGCTCCGCGCCGCGGCTCATCGAGCTGATGTACTGGCCCGTGCTGCAGATGGTCGTCTGGGGCTTCATCACCGCCTATCTCGCCGGCGTGCAGGGCAATACCGGCTCGGTCGCGGCGGGCGTGCTGCTGGGCGGGGTGCTGCTCTGGGAGGGCGCGCTGCGCAGCCAGATGGGCTTCTCCGTCTCCTTCCTGGAGGAGATCTGGTCGCGCAACCTCGGCCATATCTTCGTCTCGCCCTTGCGGCCCGGCGAGCTGGTGGCGGGGCTCGCGGCGATGGCCGTGCTGCGGACGCTGATCGGCGTGGTGCCGGCCATGCTGCTGGCCTGGTTCCTCTACTCCTTCAACATCTTCGCGATGGGCCCGCTGCTGGTGGCCTTCTTCGCGGCGCTCATCATCATGGGCTGGGCGGTGGCGCTGGGCGTGACCTCGCTGATCCTGCGCTACGGCGCGGGGGCGGAGACGCTGGCCTGGTCGGTGCTCTTCGGCATCACGCCCTTCGCGGCGGTCTTCTATCCGGTGAGCATCCTGCCCGCCTGGCTGCAGCCGGTCGCGCTCGCCTTGCCGGCCGCGCATGTCTTCGAGGGCATGCGCGCGGCGCTGACCCAAGGTGAGATCGCCTGGGGCCATCTGGGCGCGGCCTATCTGCTCGACGGGCTGTGGATCGTGGCCATGGGCTGGGTCTTCATGCGCCAGTTCCAGGCGGCCCGCGTGAAGGGCGCGCTGCTGAATATCGGGGAATAGGCGAGGCCTGGGAGCAGATCCCGATCAGGCTGCTTCGCCTGATCGGGTGAAGATGCTCGAAAAATACCGGGCTGAAGCTTTTGAAGTGAGCCTGTTCGATCGGAAAAAGCTTTAGCGGCTCGCCTGGCGCGGCATGGCCGTCAGGAAGGTGATCACGCGATCCGCGGCGACCAGCGTCGCCGCAGCATCCGGCCGCGCCAGCACCCGCGGCCCGTCCGGCGCGGCGGGATGGAGCGCCCGCAGCGCAGCCCCGGCCGCGACCAGATGCGTGGCGTCCCAGGCATAGGTGGCGCCGGGCAGGACGTGATGGATGGGCCGGGCCGCGCCGGACAGCGCATCGGCCAGCGCCGCGCAGGCCTCCTGCGGGTTCGCGTCGTCGGTCGCGCCGTGCAGCAGCAGCATGGCCGTGCCGGGCGTGGCCGGGGTCGCGTGCCGGGCAACCTCGACCAGTTCGGTGTCGCAGCCGGGATAGAGCAGCGCCAGGGCCGCGACCGGCACGCCCGAGGCCCATTCCCGCAGCGCCATCCGCGCCCCCGCGCCGAGCGCGACCGCCGCGATCCGGCCCGCATCCAATCGTGCATCGGAGGCGATCGTCGCCATCAGGTCCGGCAAGAAGGTGCCCAGCGCGTCATGGCCCAGATAGGCCTCGGCCACGACGAAGCCGTTCGCCAGCAGCCGGGCCGCATAGGTCTCCGTGCGCGGGCCCGGGCCGTCCGCGTCGGGAATCAGCAGGACGAGGGGGAAGCCGCCGGCGGGAACCGGGCCAGGCGGAACCGACAGCAGCAGGAAGCGCGACGACGCATCGTCCTCCGGCATCGGAACGAGCTCCGGAGATATGTCGTCAGGCCCGGCCCGGGCGGGAGCCGGTGGGGAGGCCAGCGCCACGGCGAGGGCGGCGGCGAACACTCGAAGGCCCCTTCGCCGCGACGGTCGCGGAATTGGGCGAGGGTTGGTGAGCGCCATCTCGATCCCGTGATCGTGAGGAGGCGTTAGGCTAGGTTGGGACGGTTCGATATCGATACGAAAATTCGGAAGGCAGTAAAAAATGCCGTCAGGACAGGAATTCGAAGACGTCGCCCTCGGCGCGCTTTCCCTCGATGTGGCGGCGATGCCAGATCGCGTAGAAAAGCAGGTGCCAGGCCGCATTGCCCGGCCGCTTCTCGGCCGCGTGACGGAAGAGGTGTTCCACCTTCCCCGGCAGGCATATCTCGGCGATGCCAGGCTGGCGTGCCACCAGCGGCCCCAGCTTGTCGCCGCGCCGCGCGATCCAGGCGCCGATCGGCACGGTGAAGCCCTGCTTGGGCCGGTGCGGCTCGGAGGCGGGGAAGTGACGCGCCAGCCATTCACGCAGCAGCCACTTGCCGGTGTTCTTGCGGACCTTCAGCGCGTCCGGCAGGCGGAAGGCGGCCGCGGCGACGCCCGAATCCAGGAAGGGCGTGCGGCCCTCCACGCCATGGGCCATCAGGCAGCGGTCGAGCTTGGTGAGCAGGTCATTGGGCAGCCAGTCGGCGACATCCACCGCCTGGGCGGCCTGCAGCCGGGTGCGCCCGCCGGTCGCGGCCTCGGTCTCGGAGGCGGCGATGCCGTCACGCCAGGAGTTCGGCGGATTGCGCAGCACGTCGAGCCGGTCGAAGGCGCCGCGCGCGCGCATCGCGCGCCCCCAGAGCCACCAGGGCCGCATGGCCGCGCGATAGCGGCCGTATCCGCCGAAGATCTCGTCGCCGCCCTCGCCGGCCAGGACCACCTTCACCTCCTCCCGCGCGCGGCGGGCGAGGAACCAGGTGGGGATGATGGCGTAGTCGGCGGCCGGGTCGTCCATGGCGCCGACGATCTCGGGCAGGTGCCGCCAGACCATTTCCTCGGTGACCTGAACTTCCACATGCTGCGCGCCGGCGGCCTGGGCGGCGTGGCGGGCGGCGGCGCGCTCGTCGGCGGCGCCCTTCACGTCGAAGCCGGCGGTGAAGGCCATCACCGGCTTGTCGTTGAGCCGCGCCATCATGGCGAGGATCGCGGCCGAATCCGTGCCGCCCGAGAGGAAGAGGCCGTAGGGCACGTCGCTGCGCTGGTGCAGCGCGACGCTTTCCTCCAGCGCCGTGTCGAGGCGGGCCAGCGCCTCCTCCTCGGAGATGGCTTCCGGAGGGCCCTCGGGCAAAGCGGCGCGGCGCTGGCGTTCGACGATCTTACCGTCGGTGATGCAGAGGGTCTCGCCCGGCAGCACGCGGTTGATGCCCTCGAAAATGGTCTCGGCGCCCGTGGTGAATTGCAGCTGCAGCAGCTCGTCGCGCTCCTCGGAGCGGATGCGCGGCTGCACCAGCCCGGCCGCGATGATCGCCTGCGGCTCGGAGGCGAAGGCGATGCCCGTGGGCGTCTCGGCGATGTAGAGCGGTTTGATGCCGAAGGGATCGCGCGCGAGCACGAGGCGGCGCGTGGCGCGGTCATGCAGGGCGATGGCGTACATGCCGCGCAGCTTGTCGACGAAGTTGAGACCGTCGCGGCGGTAGAGGTGCAGCGGCGGCTCGCAATCGGACTGCGTGGCGCAGACGAGCTGGTTCTGCTCGCGCAGCTCGCGATAGTTGTAGACCTCGCCATTGGCGACGAGCGCCGCGCCCCCGGCGAAGAGCGGCTGGTCGCCGGTCACGAGGTCGATGATGGACAGCCGCGTGTGCGACAGCGCCACGCCGCCGGCCATGTGGTGGCCCGCGCCGTCGGGGCCGCGATGGGCCAGGGCGTTCGTCATCGCCTCGAGCGCGGCGGTGGGCAGATGCGCGCCCGGGCGCAAGGCAAAGCCGGCGAGACCGCACATGCTATCGGATCCTCATGCACGCACCTTGTGGAGGAAATCCCGCCATTGGGCGAGGACCGGGGCCTCGGCGAAGGATTTCTCGAATTCTTTCCGGCCGTTATCCGCGAGGCGCGCGGCGTCCTGGGGATCGGCCAGCGCGGCGGCGATGGCATCCGCCAGTCCCTCGGCCGAATCGAGGGGGGCGAGCAGGCCAGTCTCGCCGGAGCGGATCAGCTCGCTCGGGCCCTGGGCGGCGGCGGCGATGACCGGGCGCGAGGCGGACCAGGCCTCCAGCACGATATTGCCGAGCGGCTCGTGGCGGGATGAGCAGACGAAGAGGTCGCAGGCGGCCAGAAGCGCACCCGTGTCGTCGCGCCAGCCGAGCAGATGCACGCGCTCCGCCACGCCGCATTCGCGCGCCAGAGCGGTCAGCGCCTCGCGCTCCGGCCCCTCGCCGGCGATGCAGAGCGTGGCCTCGGGAACGCGCGCCAGAGCGCGGATCGCGACGTCGAAGCCCTTGTTGCGATGCAGCCGGCCCATCGCCAGCAGGCGCGGCCCGGTGCCGGGCAGTGGCGCGGGCGCGGCCCCGGCGAAATCGGTCACGAAATTGGGCAGGTAATGCGCGCGATCCGCCGCGCAGCCCTGGGCGACGATCCAGTCGCGCAGGTCGCGCGTATTGCCCACGAGGTGGTCGCAGCTCGCGTAGTATTTGAGGTCGTAATAGCCGCCCAGACGTCCGACCGTGGGCCAGGGCTCCAGCTCCGGGCCGGGGGGCGTCTTGCTGCCGGCGCGGTTCATCCAGGCCATGGTGACGCTCGGCTGGAACTTCTTCAGCAGCAGGCCGATGCGCGGCCGCGTGAGGATGTCGAGCGGGCCGCCGAAGCGCAGCTCGACCGGGTTCAATCCGCCCGCCGCCAGCCGCGCGGCGCGCTCGGGATCGCGGCGGATGATGGGCAGCACCGCGTCGCCCGCATTGTGGAGCGCCAGCGTCAGGCGCTCGTAGAAGGCCTCGGCGCCGCCATGCTTCGCGCCGGCCATGATATTGGCGAGGCGGATCATGCCAGAGCCTCGAAGCGCGCGGCGACTTCGCCCCAGTCCGGGCCGGGGCCGCGCGCGAGGGCGGCACGGTGCATGGCGCGCCAGGCCGCGTCGTCGGTGAGGAGGTGGCGCGCGGCCTCGGTGAACTGCGCCTCGTCACGCGCCACGATGCCGGTCACGCCATCGACGATGCGTTCGGCGACCGCGCCGCGATTCATCACCACGCAGGGCAGGCCCACGGCCTGGGCTTCGGCCAAGGCAAGGCAGAAGGTTTCGCCCTCATCGCCGAGATAGAGCATGCAACGGGCCTCCAGCAGCTTGTCGCGCAGTTCCTTCCGCGCGACGGGCGGGAAAATGCGTGCGCCATTTGCGGCGGCGCGCGCCAGGATGGGGGCCGCGCGTTCGGCCAGGCGCGCGTCGCCGCCATAGGTCGCCGCACCGGAATAGGCGTGCAGCGCGCCCGCGCCGATGCGCGGCCACAGCGCGGCCAGCTCGTCCAGCCCGCGCGTCGGATTGGAGGTGAAGATCGCGACCGGCGGCGGCGGCGCGCGCTCGGCGACGGGCTCGTCGAAGGGCGGGGCCACGGCCAGGGGGATCTGCGCGCGGCGGCCGGGCAGCCAGCCGGGCAGCGTCGCGGCGTGGTGCGGGCCGAGCGTCACCAGCGCGGGGCGCGCCAGCAGCAGCGGCCAGGCGTGGCGCGGCTTGCGCAGGTAGCGCGCGGGGTTGTGCAGCCAGAGCACGCGCCGCCCCTTCGGCAAGGTGCGAAACAGCCGCGGCACGCGCACGGCGATCACGAGGTCCGCGCGGTCGGGCAGCGCGGCCGTCTCGCCCTCGAAATGCAGATGGAAGTCATGGCCGCGTGTGGAAAACTCGCGCGCCAGCAGAGCCACCGCCGTCTCCACCCCGCCGAGCGGGCGCGCGCCGAGGGCCTCCGCCTCGATGCGCGGTCCCTCATTGGCGAGGATGATTTTCAACTGCTGTGGCGCTCCGGCTCCAGCCGCGCCTTGAGGTGCGAGAGCAGCGGGAAGAGCCCCGCGCAGAGCGCGATCAGCACGCCCCAACCGCCCTCCTTATAACCTTTGCGCCCGATGAGGCATTTGAAGGTGCGCGAGACGAAGCGGCGCAGGTTGTTGCCGAGCGTGCCGATGTCGCCGGCATCCAGCAGGTCCGCCGCCTTCGCGCTGCTGTAGCGGTCGAGCCGGCGCAGCATGTCGGAGATGTCGCGGTCCACCTCGTGGCGGATGCCGTGGGCGGTGATTCGCGCGCCCTCGCTGCCGGTCCAGTCGAGGCCCGGATGCACGCGCTGGGCGCGCCAGTGCTTGGCGCCCTTGCGGAAGAGGATGGGCTTCAGCGTCGTGCCGAAGCTGCCGCCCCAGCCGTGCAAGATCAACCGCTCGCCCACGTAATTGTCGATGCGCACGCGATGGAAGGCGTCGGTGCTGCTTTCGATGACGCGGCGGATCTCGGCGCCCAGCTCGGGCGGGATGCGCTCATCGGCGTCGACCTCCAGGATCCAGTCGCCCGAGCAGGCGGCGATGCCGGCGTTGCGGCGCTCGCCCTCGAGAGACCATTCGCCGTTGAGCACATGGGCCGAGGCCCCGCGCGCGATGGCTCCGCTGGAATCCGTGCTGCGGTCCAGCACGACGACCACCTCGTCGGCGAAGCCGAGCGTGGCGAGGCAGGCCGGCAGGCGCGCCTCCTCGTTGCGGGCGACGACCAGGGCGGAGAGCTTCATGCCGGCACCTTGTGCAGCAGATGCGTCGCGGCCGCGACGACCGTCTCGACCTGCAGGCGATCCATGGGGGTGGTGGCGGGCGGGCCATCGGCGAGTACGGCCTGGGCGCGCGCGCCGATGGGGCCGTATTCATCGGCCGGCGTGGGGCCGAAGAGCCCGAGCGTGGGCACGCCCGTGGCGGCGGCGATGTGCATCAGCCCCGAATCATTGCCGACATAGAGCTCCGCGCGGGCCAGCACGGCTGCGACCTCGGGCAAAGAGAGCCGGCCCACCAGATCCACCGCGCCGGACAAGGCGGCGAGGACGGGGGCGGCCATGCGGCGCTCCTGCTCGCCGGGCCCGCCCAGGATCGCGATGCGGGCCTGGGGGAGGGGGCCGTCGGGGGCGGTCAGGCGATCGGCCAGCGTCACGAAGCGCTCGGAGGACCACATCTTCACGTGCCAATTGGCCGTGGGGCCCAGGATCAGCCAGGGGCCGCCCGGCAGCAGGCTCTCGGCGCGCGCCGCATCGTCGGCGTTGAACCAGACGACCGGGCGCGGCGGGGGCGACAGGCCGAGCGCGTCGGCGATGTGCTGCAGGCGATGGCCGGGCCGTCGTCCGCCCCGCATCACCGCGCGCCGGCTGGTCCAGAGCAGCCAGGCCATGGCCGAGCCGCGCAGATCCACCACCAGGTCCCAGCGGCGGAAGGCGACCTTGGCCCAGAGCTCCAGCCAATGCCGCGACCAGCGCTTCTTGGTCAGGGGGATGACCCGCTCCAGCCCCGGCATGCGGGCGAAGACGCCCTCGGCCACGATGCCGCAGGCGACGGTGATCCGGGCCTCGGGATGCTGGCGCAGCAGATGATGGAGCAGACCCGTGGACAACACGGCGTCGCCGATCCGGGTGGAGGTGATGAAGAGGATACGCACCATGGTCCTCTAGCAGAATCATCCCCGGTTGAACCCCCAAGGTTGAACCCCCCAGGTTGAACGCAGTGAGGAAACTGCCACATTCCCACGCATGCCCATTGCCACTCTGACCGACCGCACCGTCCTCGAAGTCACCGGCGAGGACCGGCTTGCCTTCCTCCAGGGCCTCATCTCCAACGACGTGACGGCGATCCCGCCGGGCCAGGCGCTCTGGGCCGCGCTGCTGACGCCGCAGGGCAAATGGCTCGCGGATTTTTTCCTCACGGCCGAGCCCGACCGGCTGCTGATGGAGGTCGAGGCCGGGCTGGCCGAGACGGCCATGGCCAGGCTTTTGCGCTTCAAGCTGCGCTCCAAGGTCGCGATGGCGCGGCTGGAGGGGTTTTCCGTGCAGGCCGGATGGGGCGAGGCCCCGCCCGCCGGCGCCACGCCCGATCCCCGGCTGGCCGAGGCCGGCTGGCGGCTGGTGACGGAGCGCCCCCTGCCGGCGACCGCCTCGGCGGAGGATTACGACGTCCATCGCCTGGCCCTCGGCCTGCCCGATGGCAGCCGTGACATGCAGGCCGAGCAGTCCACCTTGTTGGAAGCCGGCTTCGACGAGCTGCACGGCGTCTCCTGGACCAAGGGCTGCTACATGGGCCAGGAGCTGACGGCGCGGACCAAATATCGTGGCCTCGTCAAGCGGCGGCTGGTGCCCGTGGAGGTCGAGGGGCTAATGCCGGCGCGGGGCGCGGCCGTGACGCGCGAGGGCGTGGAGGTCGGCGAGATGCGCTCGGGCCAGGGGGCGCGCGGCATGGCGCTGCTGCGGCTGGCGGCCCTGACCGGCGAGCTGCGCTGCGGCGAGGCGGTGATCCGGCCGCGTATTCCGGGTTGGATGAAGCTGCCCGAAGCGAGCGAGGCCTGAGGCCTGAATCGTGACGCGTTCGCTTTCGCTCACTTGCCACGATCCCGTCTGTTGTCTTGGCGCGTGATTCAGATCTCCGGCACCTTCGCGCCTTCGATCATCACGCTTTAGCCCGCCGGCGTCACGCGCGCACCGATCCGCTCCGCCGCGAAGCGCCGGCGCAGCCACTCGGCCGCCGGGCCGCAGGGGCGCTGCTTGTGCCAGACCAGCTCCAGCGCGACCGGCCAGTCGCCATCGTCGAACTGCAGGTCGGGGGTGATCAGCTCGGGCGCGGCGAGCGAGGCGGCGATGACGTGGTCCGAGACGAAGGCCCAGCCGATGCCGTGCTTGACCATCTCCAGGATCACCCAGTGGCTCTCCACCCACCAGACCTCGGCGGCGATCCGCATGCGCTGCTTGTCCCGCGCGGCGCCGCGCGTGGCGACCAGGATCTGGCGGTGCCGCTTCAGCTCCTCCCATTCGACGCGATCCTTCGCGAGCGGGTGGTTGCGCCCGCAGACGAGCTTGAGCGGCACCCAGCCGATGGTCTGGAAGCCGAGCTCCGTGGGCAGGACCGGCTGGCGCCACATGACGCCGAGATCGGCCTTGCCCTCGCGCACCATCTCGCTGACGTCCTCCATGAGGGGGAACAGCAACTCCAGCTCGACGAAGGGAAAATGCCGGGCGAATTCGGCGAAGAGGCCGCCGAGCGCGCTTTCGGGATAGAGCTGGTCGATGGCGATCACGAGGCGCAGCTCGGTGCGCTGTTCGAGGCTGCTGGCCACGCCGATGAGGTGCTCGCGCCGTTCCAGCACCACCCGCGCCTCGGCCAGGATGCGCTCGCCCTCCGGCGTCAGGACGGGCTGGCGGCCCTCCCGGTTGAAGAGGGTCACCCCCAGATCGGTCTCGAGATTGGCGACCTGGGTGCTGACGGCCGATTGCGCCTTGCGCAGCCGCCGCGCCGCGGCCGAGAACGACCCGGCCTCAGCCGAGGTGACGAAGGCTTCAAGCTGGTCCAGCGAGACGGTCATATCTGATTATCAGATGGATCCTAACTTTGTGTCATCGGAATTCGGATGGAAAAGGGCTAACCGAGACATCCTGATGAGGCTAAGACCATGCGTAGCGTTCGTGACCGTATCCGCCATGCCTTGCTCTTCGAGGCCATCGGCCTGGCCATCTTCATCCTGGCGGGCGGGCCGATCTTCGGCCTGGCGACCGCCGATATCAGCGTCATCGCCGTCGGCAGTGCCACGGTCGCGACGGCGTGGAACTACGTCTACAACCTGGGCTTCGACCATGCGATGCAGCGCTATGCGGGGCACACCCGCAAGAGCCTGGGGATGCGGGTGGCGCATGCGCTGCTCTTCGAGGCGGGGCTGCTGGTCATCCTGCTGCCGCCCATCGCCTGGTACCTGAACATCAGCCTGGCCCAGGCCTTCGTGATGGATCTGGCGATCGCGGTCTTCTACGTGGCCTACGCCTTCGTCTTCAACCTGGCCTATGACCGGGTCTTCCCGATCCCGGCCATGGAGGCCCAGCCCGCGTAAGGGGCGGACCCGCCCCTTACGCTTTGGCCGCATCGCCTCAGGCGGTGCGGTCCATCCCGCCGGCGCTGCTGAGCGCTGCCTGCGCCGCCGCCAGACGCGCCACCGGCACGCGATAGGGCGAGCAGGACACGTAGTCCAACCCGACCGTCTCGCAGAACTGGATGGACGACGGATCGCCGCCATGCTCGCCGCAGATGCCGAGCTTGAGGCCCGGCTTCACGCTGCGGCCCTTCTGCGCGCCGATCGACATCAGCGCGCCGACGCCATCGGGGTCGATGGAGACGAAGGGATCCTTGGGGAGGATGTTCTTCTCCACATAGGTCGGCAGGAACTTGCCGGCGTCGTCGCGCGAGAGGCCGAAGGTGGTCTGCGTCAGGTCGTTGGTGCCAAAGCTGAAGAAATCGGCGCTTTCGGCGATGGTGTCGGCCGTCAGGCAGGCGCGCGGCAGCTCGATCATGGTGCCGACCAGATATTCGATGGTCGTGCCCGTCTCGGTGAAGACCTGCTTGGCGATGCCGTCGACCTGGGCGCGGGTGATGTCGAGCTCGCGCTTGACCATCACCAGCGGGATCATGATCTCGGGAACCGGCGCGGCGCCCGTCTCCTTCGCGACGGCCACGGCCGCCTCGAAGATGGCGCGGGCCTGCATCTCGTAGATCTCGGGGAAGGTCACGCCCAGGCGGCAGCCGCGATGGCCGAGCATGGGATTGGCTTCCGAGAGCTCGGAGGCGCGGCGCTGCATGGCCGCGGCCTCGACGCCGAGGCTGGCGGCGACCTCGGCGATCTCCTCCTCGGTGTGCGGCAGGAACTCGTGCAGCGGCGGATCGAGCAGGCGGATGGTCACCGGCAGGCCGGCCATGATGCGGAAGAGCTCGGTGAAATCCGTGCGCTGGAAGGGCAGCAGCTTGGCCAAAGCGGCGCGGCGGCCCTCCTCGGTCTCGGACATGATCATCTGCCGCACGGCGCCGATGCGCGCGGGGTCGAAGAACATGTGCTCGGTGCGGCAAAGGCCGATGCCCTCCGCGCCGAACTTTCGCGCGGTCTCGGCGTCGAGCGGCGTCTCGGCGTTCGCGCGCACCTTCATGCGGCGGACCTTGTCGGCCCATTCCATGAGGGTGGCGAAATCGCCCGAGAGCTTCGGCTCGATCATCGCGACGGAGCCGAGGAAGATCTCGCCCGTCGCGCCGTCCAGCGTGATGGTGTCGCCCGCGCGGACGATGTTGCCGCCGGCCGACAATGCCTGCGAGGCGTAGTCGACGGAGACGCCGCCGGCGCCGGCCACGCAGGGCCGGCCCATGCCGCGCGCCACCACCGCCGCGTGGCTGGTCATGCCGCCGCGCGTGGTGAGGATGCCGCGGGCGGCGTGCATGCCGTGGATGTCCTCGGGGCTCGTCTCGATGCGCACCAGGATGACGCTCTCGCCCTTCTGCGAGCGCATCTCGGCCTCGTCGGAGCTGAAGACCACCATGCCGCAGGCCGCGCCCGGCGAGGCGGGCAGGCCCTTGCTCAGCAGCTTGCGCGCGGCCTTGGGATCGAGCGTGGGGTGCAGCAGCTGGTCGAGCGAGCCGGGGGCCACGCGCTTGATGGCCTCCATCTCGTCGATCAGGCCTTCGCGGCACATGTCGACCGCGATCTTGAGCGAGGCGGCGGCGGTGCGCTTCCCGTTGCGCGTCTGCAGCATGTAGAGCTTGTTCTGCTGCACCGTGAACTCGATGTCCTGCATGTCCTTATAATGCTTCTCGAGCACGGAGCGGACGCGGACGAGCTCCTGATAGGCGACGGGCATCACCGCTTCCATCGGCTTCTCGCCGGGCTTGGCGCGCTCGGCGGCCATGGGCTGTGGCGTGCGGATGCCGGCCACCACGTCCTCGCCCTGCGCGTTGATCAGGTACTCGCCGTAGAAGATGTCCTCGCCGGTCGAGGGGTCGCGCGTGAAGCAGACGCCGGTGGCGCAGTCATTGCCCATATTGCCGAAGACCATGGCCTGCACGTTCACGGCCGTGCCCCAGCTCGCGGGGATGTCGTTCAGGCGGCGATAGGTGTTGGCGCGGGTGTTCATCCAGGAGCCGAAGACCGCGCCGATCGCGCCCCAGAGCTGGGCCTTGGGATCCTGCGGGAAGGGCTCGCCGGTGGCGTCGGCCACCACGGTCTTGAAGCCCATGGCCACGTCCTGCCAGTCGGCCGCGGTGAGTTGGGTGTCCTCGGCGACGCCGCGGTCCAGCTTCACATCCTCGATGATCTCCTCGAAGCGGTGATGGTCCACGTCGAGCACGACCGAGCCGTACATCTGGATGAAGCGGCGATAGCTGTCCCAGGCGAAGCGGGCGTCGCCGCTGGCCTTGGCCAGGCCCTCGACCGTCTGGTCGTTGAGGCCGAGGTTCAGCACGGTGTCCATCATGCCGGGCATGGAGACGCGCGCGCCCGAGCGCACGGAGACCAGCAGCGGCTTTTCCGTGTCGCCGAACTTGAGCCCGACGGCCTCCTCGATGCGCGTCAGCGCGGCCGCGACGGCGCCATCGAGCTCGGCGGGATACTGCTTCCCGTGGTCGTAGTAGTGGGTGCAGAGCTCGGTCGTGATGGTGAAGCCGGGAGGCACGGGCAGGCCGATGGAGGCCATCTCGGCGAGGTTCGCCCCCTTGCCGCCGAGCAGGTTCCGCATCTCGGCGCTGCCTTCGTTATGGCCGGCGCCGAAACTGTACACCCACTGTGTCATGCGCAGTTTCCTTCAGGCTTCGATTTTTGACAGGTCGCCGACGGTGTCCATCGCGGCGCGGAGACGCGAGAGGAGTCGCAGACGGTTGCGGCGTAATGAAGGCTCGGGATCGTTGACCATCGTGCGCTCGAAGAAAGCGTCGACGGGGGCGCGAAGTGCGGCGAGGGCCGTGGTGGCCGCGCCGAAATCCTCATGGGCCATGCGCTGGGCGGCCTCGGCCCCGACGGTGCTCAGCGCCGCGTTCAGCGCCTGTTCCTCGGGCAGCGCGAGGAGGGCTTCGTCCACCGGGCCGGAATGCGGACCGTCCTTCTTTTCCTCGATGCGCAGGATGTTCTGGGCGCGCTTATAGGCGGCGAGCAGGTTTCTGCCGTCCTCGGATTCGACGAGACCCTTCAACGCCTCGGCACGGGAAAGGATGCGCAGGATGTCGTCGTCCTGGCCGATGCTGGCGGTGACGAGGTCATGGCGCGCGCCCTCGGCACGGAGCTGGACCCGGAGGCGGTCGGTGAGGAAGTCCACCACGCCGGCCGCGAAAGCCGCGACCATGGGCGGATGGCGGCCCTCGGCCGGCGCGCCGGCCTTCATCCGCTCCTGCGCGACAGCCATGCCGAACTCGGGCGTGGCGGTTTCGCCGACGGCCTGGGGGAAGCCGAAGAAGGCCTCGCCGATCACGTCCACCAGGTGGAGCCGAAGCCCGTTCTCGCGCAGGATGCGGATGACGCCCAGCGCGGCACGGCGCAGCGCATAGGGGTCGCCGCTGCCGGTCGGGCGCTCATCGGCCGCGAAGAAGCCCGCGAGCTGGTCGAGCTTGTCCGCCAGAGCGACGGCCATCGCGACCGGCTCGGTCGGCACCGCATCGGTCGGGCCGAGGGGGCGGTAATGCTGCGCGATGGCATCTGCCACGCGCGGATCCTCGCCCTGCTGGCGGGCGTAATAGCCGCCCATCACGCCCTGGAGCTCGGGGAATTCGCCCACCATGCCCGAGACGAGATCGGCCTTGGCCAGCCGCGCCGCGCGCTCGGCCAAAGCGGCATCGGCGCCGACCATGGGCGCGAGGAAGGCCGCCAGCTTCGCGATGCGCCGCACGCGCTCGCCCTGCGTGCCGAGCTTGGCGTGGAAGACCACGCCGTCCAGCTTGGGGAGGAACTCCTCCAGCTTCTGCTTGCGGTCCTGGTCCCAGAAGAAGCGGGCGTCCGACAGGCGGGCGCGCAGCACGCGCTCATTGCCCGCGACCAGCGCCGCGCCGCCATCGGTCGCCGCGATATTGGCCACCAGCGCGAAATACGGCGCGGCCGAGCCATCCGGCTTGCGCAGCGCGAAATAGCGCTGGTTCACGCGCATGGAGGTGCGCATGACCTCAGCCGGCAGGTCCATGAAGGCGTCGTCGATGCGGCCCAGCAGCGGCACCGGCCATTCGACCAGCCCCGCCACCTCGGCCAGCAGGCCCTCGTCGGGGACGACCTCGATGCCCTCGGCCTGGGCCAGGGCCGCCACGCCGTCACGGATGAAAGCGATGCGCTCCTCCGCCTCGGGCACGACGAAATGCGCGCGCAGCTTTTCCGCATAATCCGCAAAGCCCGTCACCGCGAAGGCGCCGGGCGCGTGGACGCGATGGCCCTCGGTCACGTCGGCGGAGGCCAGGCCATGGGCCGCGTCCTCACCGCGCGCGAAGCTCACGGGCACGACCTGGCCGCCGAGCAGGCAGACCACCCGCTGCAGCGGGCGCACCCAGGTGAGCGCGGAATTGCCCCAGCGCATGCTCTTGGGCCAGGGGAAGTTCCAGACAATCTCGGGCAAGGCGCGGGCCAGCAGGGCTTCGGCCGTGATGACCTCGCCGGGCTTCAGCAGCACGAGGAAGCCGTTCTGCTCGGTCAGCATGTCGCGCGTCGCGCCGTGCTTCTTGAGGAAGCCGGCGAAGGCCTGGTCGGGCGAGCCGACGCGCGGGCCGCGCTCCTCCTTGGCCGGCGTCTCGGCCGAGAGCGCCATCTCGGCGACGAGACCGATGCGGCGGGGGCCGTAGAAGCCGCGCGGCTCACCCTGGATCAGGGGGGCGAGGGCGGCCTTGGCCAGCCGGCACAGGTCCTCGGCGGCCCGCGCCTGCATGCGGGCGGGAATTTCCTCGGTGAGGAACTCGATCAGCAGTTCAGACATGGATCAGGCCACCCGCTCATGCTGGGCCGCGCCCGCCAGCCAACTCTCGCAGCAGGCCTTCGCCAGGGCCCTGACACGGCCGATATAGGCCGCGCGCTCGGTCACGCTGATGGCGCCGCGCGCATCCAGCAGGTTGAAGCGATGGCTCGCCTTGATGCACTGGTCATAGGCCGGCAGCGCCAGACCCTTGGCGACCAGCGCGCCGCATTCCTGCTCCGCTTCCTCGAAATGGCGCTTCAGCAGCGCCACGTCGGCGAACTCGAAGTTGTGGGCGCTGTATTCCTTCTCGGCGCGCAGGAAGACGTCGCCATAGGTCACGCCGCGGCCGTTGAAGTCGAGGTCGTAGACCCGCTCCACGCCCTGGATGTACATCGCCAGCCGTTCGAGCCCGTAGGTGATCTCGCAGCTGGGCACCTCGCAGGCGATGCCGCCAACCTGCTGGAAATAGGTGAACTGCGTCACCTCCATCCCGTCGCACCAGACCTCCCAGCCGAGTCCCCAGGCGCCCAGCGTCGGGCTTTCCCAGTCGTCCTCGACGAAGCGGATGTCGTGCAGAGCGGGGTCGAGGCCCAGCGCCTTGTAGCTCTCCAGGAGCATCGCCTGCGGGTCGCGCGGGCTCGGCTTCATGATCACCTGGTACTGGTAATAATGCTGCAGCCGGTTGGGGTTCTCGCCGTAGCGCCCGTCCGAGGGGCGGCGCGAGGGCTGCACATAGGCGGCGCTCCAGGGCTGGGGCCCGAGCGCGCGCAGGGTGGTCGCCGGATGGAAGGTGCCGGCGCCCATCTCCATGTCATAGGGCTGGAGGATCAGGCAGCCCTGCGACGACCAGTAGTCGTGCAGGGTGAGGATCATCTGCTGGAACGAGAGGGGCTTTTTCGTCATCGCGCGCTTCATACCCCTCCCGGAGGCGAAAACCAACGGAGCTTCCGGTCAGGGCAGGGCTACGCGGACTTGGGGGCATCCGGCCAGAAGCGCACCCCCTTGCGCGCCGGCCCGCCGCCGAGGGCCGCCGGCGAGCCGTCGGCCCGCCAGCAGGAGGCGCCCTCCATCGTCCCGTCCTCATGCCAGCGGATGGCGCCCATGCCGCCCGCCACATGCGGCATGCGGACGGCCGGATGGCCCATCGCCTCCATCGCCGCGCGAATCTCCTCGGGGAAGCCGCCCTCCATCTCCACCGGGCCGCCCATGGTCCACAGGCGCGGGGCCTCCACCGCCTCCTGCAGGGACATGCCGTGGTCGATGAGGTTCATCACCGCCTGGAAGGTCGAGGCGAAGATGCGCAACCCGCCCGGCAGGCCCAGCGCCGCATAGGGCTTGCCGTCCTTGCGCAGGATCAGCGGCGACATCGAGGTCGTGACGCGCTTGCCCGGCGCCACCGACTGGGCGAGGCCCGGGCGGGGGTCGAAGAGCGCCATGTAGTTGTTCGGGATCAGCCCGCTTTCCGGCAGCATGATCTTGGCCCCGAAGAGGCTGTTGATCGTGTGCGTGCAGCAGGCGATCCGCCCTTCGTGGTCGGCCACCGTGATGTGGGTGGTGTTGGCGCTTTCCATGGCCTGGACGCCCGGCGACCAGGTCCTGGCCCGCGCGAGGTCGAGGAAGGCGCGCCGCTCGGCCGCGTATTCCTTGCTGATGAGCTTCGCCACGGGCACGTCGAGGAAGGCCGGATCGGCGGTGGCGACGGCGCGATCGGCGAAGGCCATCTTCAGCGCCTCGGCGATCAGGTGCAGCGTCTGGGGCGTGCCGAAGCCGCTGGCGGCGATGTCATAGGCCTCCAGCAGGTTCAGCATCTGCAGCACGTGCACGCCGCCGGCCGAGGGCGGCGGGGGGCCATAGACGTCGAAGCCGCGATAGGTGCCGCGCACGGCCTCGCGCCGGATCATGCGCGCGGCGGCGAGGTCGTCGGTGGTGATGATGCCGCCCTTGCGCGCGAGGTCGAAGGAGGCGGAGGTGCCCAGGTCGCCCTCGTGCAGGGCCGCCGCGCCGTTCCTGGCCACGGCGCGCAGGCTCTCGGCCAGGGCCTCGTT
The DNA here is from genome assembly GCF_965227005.1 of Roseococcus sp. Taxonomy (NCBI): domain Bacteria; kingdom Pseudomonadati; phylum Pseudomonadota; class Alphaproteobacteria; order Acetobacterales; family Roseomonadaceae; genus Roseococcus; species Roseococcus sp. The sequence goes on along the minus strand of NZ_CBDDFJ010000013.1, from coordinate 3,915 downwards.
CACCACGCGCGCGCCCACGGGCAGCGGGGCGCCGTCCTTCAGGAAAAGGCCGGCGATGGTGGCGTCGAGCGCGAGGTCGGCGGCGGATTCCGAGATGCATTCATGCAGATAGCCGCTCGTCTCGAAGCCCCTGGAGGCGAGGCGGATGGCGGGCTCGATCACATCGGCCATGGAGAGGCGGCCATGCCGCCTGAGCCCGGCCTCCCAGGCCAGCAGGTTGCCCGGCACGGCGACGGAAAGCGCGCCGACGCTCTGCCGGCGCGGGTCGTGGCCCTCATACATCTCGGGGCGGGAATTGAAGGGGCAGGTGGCCATGCCATCCAGCACCTCGTGCTTGCCGTCGGGCGAGGCGATGTGCATCAGCCCGCCGCCGAACATGCCGACCATCATCGGCTCGCAGACGGTCAGAGCGAGGATGGCGGCGACGGCCGCGTCCACCGCATTGCCGCCCTCGGCGAGCATCTGCAGGCCGGCGGCGCTGGCGGCGGGGTGGTTGGTGACCACCATGCCGCGCGCGCCGAAGGCGGGCTGCTTCTGAGGGGTGAAGGTGGTGCCCGCGCGGGCCTGCCAGGATGTCATGGCCGCAGGCTCGCGCGATGCGGGCAGCGCCGCAAGACGGTTGGCGGGACGGATGAGTGTGCCTAACCTGCCAAGGTCGAAAAAGGCAGGCCGGTTTGGTTAGCCCGGTCCCACCCCGCGCGGGTGGTCTGGCCGTGGCCGCGCCTTTCGCGGCCATCGAGTCCCGCGACCCTGAACCTCCGGCGCATGGGGCGCCGGCGGAACGATGGGGTTTGCGTCATGCAGCAGCAGATTTCGGTCATCACCCTCGGCGTCGCCGAGTTCGCGCGCTCGCGCCGCTTCTATGTCGAGGGCTTCGGCTGGCGGCCGGCCTTCGAGAATGAGGAGATCGCCTTCTACCAGATGAACGGCTTCGTCCTCGGCACCTTCCTGCAGGCTTCGCTGGAGGCGGATATGGCGCGTCCAGGCCTGATGCGGCCCGGCGCCTTCTCCCTCGCGCATAATGTCGGCGCGCGAGAGGAGGTGGAGCCCGCGATGGCGCGGCTGGCGGCGGCGGGCGGGCGCATCCTGCGGCCGGCCGACGCGCCGCCCCATGGCGGCTTCCGCGGCTATGTCGCCGATCCCGACGATCACGCCTGGGAGATCGCCTGGAACCCCGCCTGGCGGATCGACGAGCGCGGGCTCATCACCTTCGGGGTCTAGAATCGTAGCGTAAGGTCGAGGCCCTGGCGGCGACATGCGGCAGCGTGCCGCCGCATTGCCGGCAATAGGCCTGGGCGAAGGCTTCGAGCTCGAGCTTTTCGCAGGCCTTCAGATGGTTCAGCAGCCGCGTCTCGCCCCGCGCGCTGCTCGCCGTCTGGCGGCGGAACAGCTTCCACAGGAACAGCGCGTTCACCGTCCACGCATCATAGGCGTGCTCGTGCAGCCGCTGCCGCACGGCGGGCGGCAGGGCATCGAAGGCGGCCCAGTCATCACCACCGAAGCGGCGCCAGATGCGCGGGCGCTCGGTGACGTCATTGTCGCCGGGAGGCAAGGCGGCCATCAGAAGGTGAAGGTCGCCAGCAGCCGCACCGCGCGCCCGGGCAGCAGCACCTCGTCCTTCTTGAAGGAGGCCGAGTTGCGCATGTCGGAATCCAGCAGGTTGCTGCCAATCACCGAGAGATTGACCGCCCGCGTGCCGCCGAGCTGCGCGGTGTAGCCGACGCGCAGGTTCAGCAGGTCGTAGCCATTGGTGCGGGTCTCGTTCTCGCCGGTGCGGGTCTGGTCGAAGGCGTGCAGATAGTCCAGCGCGGCCTGCCAGCTCGGGCTGCGCCACCACAGCCCCGCGCCGAGCCGGTGCGGCGGGATGCGCGGCACGTTGCCGGCGCCGTTGGCGAATTCGGCGCGTACGAAATCATAGCGCCCGGAGACGCCCAGCATGCCCTCGCCGAGACGCATCACGTCCTGCTCGCCGCGGGCCTCGACGCCATAGAAGGTCGCGTCGCGCTGGCCATAGGCGACCTGACGGAACTCGCCGCCGGAGCCCGAGGCGCAGGAGGCGAACTCCTCGCCGCAGCTATTGCCCGTGAGGGCGCGATAGATGAAGCCGTTGTAGCGCGAGTAGTAGGCGCTGGTGTCGAAGCGGAAGGCGCCGGTCTGGCGCGCGAGGCCGAGCTCCAGGGTCGAGGCCGCTTCCTTGCGCAGGTTGGGCGCGCCGATGTCGAAGGTGCCGGACGCATCATGCGCGCCGCGCGAGAAGAGCTCGGCCGCGCTGGGCGCGCGCTGCACATATTGCGCGGTGGCGCGGGCCTGCATGGCCCAGGGCAGGTCGCGCAGCAGGCCGAGGCTGACGCTGGCGGGGGCGAAGTCGCGGCGGCGCGCCCCGTTCTCCAGCTCGATCTCGGCCGAGGGCGGCAGGTTGCCCTGCGGGAAGGCGGCGGTGGCGCCGTCGATGTTCACGAATTCCAGCCGCGCCGCCGCCTGCAGCCGCCAGACGGGCGAGAGCTTCAGCTCCTCGAAGACATAGGCCGCCGAGCGGGTGGTCGTGGCGGGCGGCAGGAACTCGAAGAACTCGCCGGTGGTGCGCAGCCGCTCGCGCTCGAAGGACAGGCCGAAGGAGCCGTTCAGCTCGCCGAGGCGCGTGGCGACGGGCATGTGCTGGAGCTCCAGCCGCCCGTCCCAGGAGTTGTTGCGGAAGCCGCCATGGACGTGCCGGCTGCCGGCCTCCACCGTGCCATCCCCGGCGAAATCGGCGCCCATCTCCTCATGGCGATAGGTCGTGTAGCCGAGCCAGAAATTCACGCTGCGGATGGGCCCCGAGCCGGGGCGGTATTCGCCGCGACTGGCCCAGCGCGTCTGCTCCATGCGGATCGAGGTGCCGAGCTGGGCGTCGATCTGACCCGGGATGCCGTAGAGGCTCGTGAAGCGCGAGACCGAGGTCCCGAAGAAGCCCTGGTCGAAGAAGTAGCTGAGCCCCACGGCGCCGCCATCGCTCCGCACGCCCGTATTGGCCTGCCGCCGGCCGCCGGGGATGGCGTAGTCGCCGTCATTCCGCCCGAAGAGATCGCCATGCATGACGACATTGCCCGCGCGCACATCCGCGCTGGCCGTGCCGTCCCATCCGCGGCTGCCGCTGTTCCATCCGCCCGAGACGCGCCCCTTCACCGCCTGGTCGGGAAGGCTGGTGGGGATGCGGTTATTGATGACGTTCACCACGCCGCCGATGGCCTGCGAGCCCCAGCGCAGCGAGGCGGGGCCGCGGATGACCTCGATGCGCTCGGCCGTCAGCGGGTCCAGCGGCACGGCGTGGTCCTCGCCATAGGCGGAGACGTCGCCGGCGCCGAAGCCGTTTTCCTGGAGGCGGACCCGGAAGTTGTCGAGGCCGCGGATGATGGGGCGGCTGGCGCCGGGGGCGAAGGTGGTGGCGGACAGGCCGGGCTCGTCGCGCAGGGCGTCGCCGAGCGAGCGGGCCGGGGAGGCGGCGATGGCCGGCTGCTCGAGGGTGGTGACGGGGACGAAGCTACCCGGCTGGTCTCCGGCGATGGGGCTGGCGGTCACGGCCATCTGCGGCAGCGCGATGGGTTCTCCCGTTTGGGCGAAGGCGGCCGGCGGCAGGAGGCCGGCGAAGATCCAGAACGGTAGCGCGCGCATGACACAATCCCTGAGGCGTTCAGGGATTGTGTAATACTATAACATTCTGCATGGCAAGACGGATGCTATAACATCCACGATTGCGCCGCGGTGGCCAGGGCATGGGCCTGGGCGTCGCGAGCAATTCCGCGCCGAGCGTCGCGGCCAGCGCCCCGGCCGTGCCGCCCGCCGCCAGGGTCGGTCTCGCGGATCATCTCGGCGGCTGAGGGCGCATGGCCCGTCGCGGTCAGCCACAGGCGCTGGACCAGGGCGGGCGGGCCGACGAGC